>JAQGJX010000031.1 GCA_028290405.1 Hyphomicrobiales bacterium | reverse complement strand
GGCGTAGGCGGCGGCCGCCGACAAGAGGTCCCCGAGCCGCGCCGGCGCGGAGGCGTCGAAACCCCCATAAGCGCCCCCGGTGAGCCGCCCGATCTCCCCGAACGCCGCGCCCGCCCCAGGATCGGCGCCTTCGTGGAACATGAACGCCTAGACGCCCAGCAGGCCGATCACGCCCGCAAGCGCCGCCAGATCGACCGGATTCTCCTCCATGGCGACGCCCACGTAGACCAGCGCGCCGACGGACTTCTCGCGCGTGTTGGCCCGCACGTGCTCCAGCACGCGGGCTATCTGCGTGTGGCCGCCCTGGCAGGCGATTCGCCGCATCAGGTCCGCCAGCCCCTTGCCGTCCGCCACGAAGCGCGAGGCGCGGCATTCGCCGAAGCCGCGGAAGTAGACGAGTTGCACGTCGTGGCCGCCGAGCGCAGCGGCGGTGGCGTACATGCGCTCCTGCACCCCGATGGCGAGGTCCCATGTGGGCTGTCTGCTCATGGTGGCGTCGAGCGCGAAGATCAGCCGCCCGCGCCGGCCAGCCTGCGCGGTGACGGCGGACCGGCCGAGAGTCTCGAGAAACGCGTCGACGGACGTTTTGCCCGAAACCGGCTTTACGCCCGTCTCCCGGGCGCCCGGCGTCACGCCTGTGGTTTTGTCGGGAGGCTGGGCCACCTTATCCTCGTTCCGCGCCGCAGGGCGCGGCGCTCCCTTAAGATCGGGTCCCGCGCGCAAAACGCAAGCGCCGCGCCTGCGCGCTCACAGCAGGCCAAGGTCGCGCAATTCCTTGCGCAGCGCGTCGGGCATTTCGGCGACTTCGCCAAGGCCGCCGGTGAGGTCGGCGGGGGCCTCGTGGGCGGGCAGGTAGCGCCAGCCCTGGAAGGGGCGCATGCGCCGGGGCACGACGGGAACGACCGTTGGGGTGAGCACGAGCTGGCAGCGGGACACGCCGTCGGCGTCCGTGAACTGGCGGATGTCCAGCAACTCCTGACGCGCCGCCAGCTGGCCCTTGATGACCCAGTAGAGCGAGCCGCCGTCCAGCAATTCTTCCGTGCGCTTGGGCGACATGCGCGTGGTGTGGAACTGCTCGGGCGCCTCGCCGCGGCGTTTCATCACGGCCAGCCGCTCGGCGATCCAGCCTTCGAGATCGGCGATCGAGTCGGCGCCGACGCAGAGTTTGATCATGTGAAGCGCCATGGGCGCGTTGTGGCGCAGCGCGCGCGCGCGGGCAATGGCGGGGCGGACGAAAGCGGTGGATTTCCATGCCGCTGAGCGTGCGGGGCGGGAATCGCCCGCGTGTGCTAAGGACGTTTGGCAGACACCGGACGCGCCTTGCCTTGACCTCGCCCGCCAAGCCAGAAGACCCGACCTCCTCCGTCCGCTGGTTCGGCGCGGGGTTCCTGCACGCCGCCCGCCTGCCGATGTTCGTCATGGCGCTGACCTTCCTGGGGGTGGGGTCCCTGGCGCGCGAAGCCGGGGTTTCGCTGGGCGTCGCGCTGTGCGGCACGCTGCTCATCTGGGCGGGCCCCGCGCAGGTGATCTTTCTGGGCGCCATCATCACCGGCACGCCTCTGCCCGCCATCGCGCTCTCGGTGTCGCTGTCGTCGGTGCGGCTGCTGCCCATGTGCGTGTCGCTGCTGCCGTATCTGCGCGCGCCGGGGCGCTCGCCGCTGCTGTCGCTTTACGGGGTCCACCACGTGGCGGTCACGTCGTGGGCCGAGTCGGTCCGCAACATCCCCGCTATCCCTCCCGCGGGCCGCTTCAGCTGGTTCATGGGGCTGACGCATGGGCTTTACCTCAGCGCGGGCGCCGCCACCCTGGCGGGGTACATGCTCGCGGGGGCCTTGCCGCGCCAGATGGCGGCCGGCCTGCTGTTCGTGACGCCGATCTATTTCATCGCCGCGCTGCTGCGGAACGTGCGCGAGCCGATCGACTGGATGGCGCTCGGCTTCGGGCTCGCGCTGACGCCGCTGCTGAAGCCCTACATCGGCGCCGGGCTCGACCTGATGGCGGTGGGGCTGATCGGCGGCACGGCCGCCTGGGCCGGGCAGCGCGTCGTCAAGGCGCGCCGCGCGAGGCGCCCATGAGCTTCGCCGACTGGAGCGGGGGCCTGTGGCCCTATGTGGCGCTGGTCCTGTTCGGCTTCCTGCCCAGCGAGGCGTGGCGCTTTCTGTCCATCTTCCTCGCGCGCGGCGTGGACGAAGGATCGGAGATCCTGGAATGGGTGCGGGCGGTGTCCACCGCGCTGCTGGCCGGCGTGGTCGCCAACATTCTCATCACGCCGTCCGGCGCGCTCGCCAGCGTGCCCACCGGGGCGCGGCTGGCCGCGATGGGGTTCGGGCTGGCGGCGTATTTCGTCTTCAGGCGCTCGGTGATCGGCGCCGTGGTCGCGGGCGAGGCCGCGATTCTCGCGGCGGCCTGGTGGTTTTCCTAGAAGGCGGCGCGGATCTTGGCCGCGTTGGCCTTCAGCGTCTCGTCCTTCTCCATGGCGTCGCCATGCCGGCGCAGCGCCACGCCCGCCCAGCGGGGCAGGATATGGAAATGCAGGTGGAACACGGTCTGCCCGCCCGCGGCGCCCTCGAACTGGCGCAGGCTCAGGCCCTCGGCCTCCATGCCTTTCTTGACGGCGGCGGAGACTTTCTGCACCCGGGCCATATAGGGCCCCCAGGCGTTCGGCGGCATGTCGAGCACGCCGCGCACCGCGAGCTTGGGAATGACCAGCGTGTGCCCGTCGGCCTGCGGCATCACGTCGAGAAAGGCCAGCGCGACCTCGTCTTCGAACACCTTGTGGGCCGGAAGCTCGTCGCGCAGGATGCGGGCGAAGATGTTGTCCGGCTGGTAGATGTCGCTGTCAGGCATGGACGTTTCCCGAGGGTCGTTTCTGGTAGGGACTAGAGGCGAGCGCGGCGATGGCGTCAAGAGGGCGCAGCCCGGCGATCCGTCAGCACTCAGTCGTTCATGCTGCTAACAGGCTGAAATTGTTCTGGATTGCTCATGCGGGAACTTGATCGTGGCGCAAGGATTGCGTCATGATCGGCTCGCACGCTCACGTGCGTGAAGAGCCTGGAGACAGGGCGATGGCATCACGCGATTTCAGACGCATGCTCGCCGGATACGGTTTGACGACCGCCAACATCTTGTACCGCATGCCGGACCACCCCGGGATCCTGCAGAACTTCGTCTGGCAGGACTACGACCTGCACCCGGAGTTCCCGGAACTGCGCAAGTTCCTCGACTTCTGGAAAGCAAAGCTGGACGGCCCGGTGCATTCCGTCGTGGTCGCCCATTGCGGCCTCATCAAGCCGGCCGAGATGCGGCTGGTGGGGGACGAGTTCCGGTTGAACTGAGGGCTGCGCAGCCGCGCGCTCGAACCCTGTCGTGGGTCCCGGCCTTCACCGGGATGACGCGCGGACTGGGCGAGCTTTGATGTGGCGAACCAGTCCTCGCTCTCTCCGCGTCATGGTCGCGAAGGCGACCACCCACGGCAGGCCGCGCGCTCGAACCCTGTCTTGGGTCCCGGCCTTCGCCGGGATGACGCGCGGGGTGGGCGAGCTTCGGCGTCCTTCTATTCGCTTTCCTCGCGCGTCAGGTCGCGGCGGAACGGAACGTGCTCGCCGTAAAGCTCGATCGCCTCCGCGATGGCCTCGCGCTCCTGTTCTAGGAATTGCGCCACGGCGCGGGCGAGGCGGGGGTCGGCGATGTCGTGGGCCGAGTAGGTGGTGACCGGCGCGTAGCCGCGCGCCAGCTTGTGCTCGCCCTGGGCGCCCGCCTCGACCCGCGAGAGGCCGCGTGCGATGGCGAACTCGATGGCCTGGTAGTAGCAGACCTCGAAGTGCAGGAACGGCTGCTCCTCGATGGCGCCCCAGTTGCGCCCGTAAAGCGCGTCGTCGCCGATGAGGTTGATGGCGCCGGCGATCCAGCGGCCCTCGCGGCGCGCCATCACCAGCAGGATGCGGTCCGCCATCGACGCGCCGATCTGGGCGAAGAACTTGCGCGTCAGGTAGGGCGTGCCCCATTTGCGCGAGCCGGTGTTCATGTAGAATTTGAAGAACGCGTCCCAGTGCTCGTCCTTGATGTCGGCGCCGGTGAGGGCGCTGATCTCCACGCCATTGGCGAGCGCGTCGCGCCGCTCGCGACGGATGGCCTTGCGCTTGCGCGAGGCGAGGTCGCCGAGGAAATCCTCGAAGCTTCCGTAGCCGCGGTTGAAGAAGTGGAACTGCTTGCCGGTGCGCGCCAGATAGCCCGCCGCCTCCAGCGCGTCGCACTCGCTCTTCAGCGGAAAGGTCACGTGGATCGACGACGCGCCGGATTGTTCGCGAAGGGCGTTGAGGCCCGCGATCAGCGCCTCGCGGGCGGCCGCCGCGTGCGCGCCGGGCTTCACCAGCAGGCGGCGCCCCTGGGCGGGCGTGAAGGGCACGCTGACCTGGAGCTTGGGATAATAGCGCCCGCCCGCGCGCTCATAGGCGTCCGCCCAGGCGTAGTCGAACACGTACTCGCCCATGGAATGGGACTTGAGATAGCACGGCGCGCAGGCCAGCAGGGCGCCCGCCTCATCCTCCACCAGAACATGCATGGGCGACCAGCCGGCGCGCGCCACGGCTGAACCCGATACTTCAAGAGCGTTCAAAAAAGCATGGGATATGAATGGGTTGAAGCGTTCTTCTCGCCCGGCGTCTTCAGCCGCGCAGGTGGCGTCCGGCGGGTTGGCGCAGGCGTCCCAGGCGGCGGGCTCGACCTCCGCGAGGGCGCGCGCGATGCGGATTTGAAAGCTGGGATCGGGCAAGGCGCGTCCGGTCATGGAGAGAGAGGCGAAGCGAAGACTAGCGCGGCGGGCCTGCGTGGCAAGGCCTCAGGCGGCGCTCACAGGCGGCCTGAGACAATGCGCGGCAGGCCGCGGAACACCTGGCCGGCCACAAGGCCCGCGGCGGCGATCACGAGGCCGATGGCGCACATCGCCGCCGGCGCCCCGAGCGCGGCGATCGAGACCGACCAGATGGCGGGGCCGGCGCTCTGGCCAAGGAAGAAGGAGAAGGCGTGCATGGCGTAGGCGGAGGAGCGGGCGGACGGCTCGATTTCCGCCACCTCCGTCTGCACGGAATTGTGCAGCATGAAGAAGCCGAGCCCCACCAGCGAGAAGAAGACGATCTGAAAGTACCAGGGCGCGCCGTAGGAATAGGCGAGGAAGCCGGCGCCGCCCGCGATCCCGCCCAGCGACATCAGCAGGGGCCGCGCCACGAAACGCAGCAGCAGCGGCAGGAAGACCGAGAACGCCAGCGAGCCCGCCGCCATGCCGGCGATGATGAACCCCGCCTCGCGCGCCCCGCCGTTGTTCTGGCTCGCCAGCACGGGAGACACGAAGGGCAGGAAGCCGAAGGTGAGCCCGCCCGACACGAACACCGTGCCGTAGCACGCCCATGCGCGGGGATTCGCAAAGATGCGCCGGTATGTGGCGAGTGCGCCGGGGATGCTGAAGCGGCCGCGATCCTTGGGGGCGGGGGAGGACGGCAGCAGCACGTTGGCGCCCACGGCCGCCACCAGCACCACCGCGAAGCAGATCCACATGACGCCCCGCCAGCCGATCTGCGCCTCGACCATGCCGGCGAAAACGGCGCCCAGAATTTGACCAATGATCGCCGAGGTGACGAACCGCGCGATGGCGACCTGCCGTCCGCGCGGGTAAAGGTCGCCGATCATAGCCATGGCGACCGGCATGATCCCGGCGCCCGCCAGCCCGGTGAGCACGCGGGCGACGAACAGCATGCCGTAGGATTGCGCCAGCGCGCTCAGCAGGATGCTGGCGGCGGAGAGCCAAAGGGCGATGCGCAGCACCCGCGCCTTGCCGAAATGGTCTCCCACGGGTCCCAGGATCGGCTGCGCCAGCGCATACGGCAGGGTCAGCGCCGAGGCCAGCAGGGCCACGGACGAGACCGGGACCAGGAGGTCCTGCGCGATCACGATGGTGAGCGGGTCCAGCGTGCGGCTGGCCACCGCGCTGGAGAAGCCGCACAGGAGAAAGACAAAGAAGACCAAAAGGGTGCGTCCGGGGTTCGAATCGAGGGGCTTCATGCAGGAGCGGCCTGCATGAGGGCCTGCCATGCATGAAGCATGCTATCGGCCGCCCGGCCAGATGTTTACGCGCCCGCCGCTCAGAACGCCCGGCCGCCGCCCTGCCGCAGGCGGCCGAACAGGAACGCGATCGCCGGGCCCAGGGCGAGCAGCACGAGGCCGCAGATCACCAGCGTCGGCTCCGCGCCAAGCGATTGCATGCCCATGCCGACCAGGATCGGCCCCAGAGCCTGCCCGCAGAAGAACGAGAACGAATGCATCGAGAAGGCCGAGCCGCGATTTTCCGCCGTCAGTCCCGCCACCTCGGCCTGTACGGAATTGTGCATCAGCATGTAGCCGAGCCCGGTGGCGCAGAACACCGCCGCCGCCGCCTGCCAGGGCAGGCCCCACGCCATGCCGAACACGCCCGCGGAGGCCAGCACGCCGCCCAGCGCCATCATCTGGGTGCGGCGCAGCCAGCGCAGGAGCCATTTCAGGGAGAGCGAATAGAACAGCCCGCCGACGCCGACGCCCGCCAGAATGACGCCCGCCTCGGTCGGCCCGCCCATGCGGCGGGTCTCCAGAAGCTCGGCCACGTAGGGCATCATGCCGTAGAGCGCGAGCCCTTCGATGAAGACAGTGCCGTAGCACAGGGCCGCGCGCGGGTTGGCGAAGACCCGCCGGTAGCCCGCGATGGCGTGCGCCACGCTCAGGCGCCCGGCCGGGCGGGGCGGATCGCGGTCCGTGACATAGAAGGACACCGCCACCGCCGACGCCACCGCGATCACGAGGCCGATGAGGAAGACGGCCCGCCAGCTTATGAACTCCGCCAGCAAGCCCGCGATGCTGGCGGCGAAGATCATCCCCAGCAGGCCCGCCGAGAGGAACCGGCCCATGGCGAGCTGCCGCTGGGCGGGCGCCACCTTGTCGCCGATCAGCGCCATGGCGACGGGCATGATGCCACCGCCCGCGAGCCCGCCGAGGAAGCGCGCGGCGAACAGCACGCCGATGGTGGGGCTCAGGACCACCACGGCGAGGCAAAGCGCCTGCAACCACAGGCAGATGCGCAGCATCCGGATCTTGCCGTAGAAATCCCCCATGGGCCCCAGGATCGGCTGCCCGAACGCGTAGGGCAGGGCGTAGAACGAGATCGCCATGGCGGCCGTGGTGACCGGCACGTCGAAATCGCGCGCCAGCGAGGTGACGAGCGGGTCCATGGCGCGGTTGGCGATGGCGGACGCGAGGGCGCTGAGCGCCAGGGGAACGAGCATCAGGCGGGGACGGGCATGCTAGGCGGGCGTCCCTTCGAAGACCGCCTGGTCGGCCAGGGCGCGTGCGCGCGCCCATTGCGCGGGCGTGCGCACCGTCCAGGCCATCACGGGCACGTGGAGCGCGCTGCGCAGCAGGTGCGGCGCGGCGTGGGGCAGGTCGTCCACGCAATAGGACAGAAACTCGGGCTGCGTCTCGCGCCAATGCAGGAAATTCGCCAGCGCGCGCTTGCGCTCGGGGGAGAGGAACGACCACTCGGCATGGTCGTAGCGCGCCTCCGCCACCATGCCGAGCGGCACGCCGTTCAGCCCCAGCGCGGCGCGGCGGGCGCGCAGATGGGCCATGACGGCCGGGTCGAAACTTTTCAACGCGACAGGCCCCCCGTAGGCCGCAGCCACCTGGGCGGCGCGTTCCGCCAGGGCGAAATCGCCGTCGAACGCGCTCTTGATCTCGACGATCACCGGGGTGCGGCCCGCCGCCAGAGCGAGGAAATCCGCCAGCCTCAAGGGGCTCGCGCCGTCCTGCGCGCCCGTGAGGCGCAGGCGGGCGACGTCCACGGCGTCGCGGGCCGCGATTGCGCCCGCCTCGCCCGTGAGGCGCTCCAGATCGTCGTCGTGGAACACGAAGGCTTCGCGGTCGCGCGACATTTGCACGTCGCACTCGATGGCGTAGCCTCCCGCGACGGCGGCGAGCGCGGCGGCGCCCGAGTTCTCCACGATCCCGCGCGTGCGGTCATGCAGGCCGCGGTGGGAGATGGGCCGGGCGGTCAGCCAGCCGGGCGCCGCCCCGGCGCCTGTCACGGCTCGATCTCGAACATGGCTTCCACCTCGATGGCGGCGTCCATGGGCAGTTCGGCCACGCCCACCGTGGTGCGCGCATGGCGCCCCTTGGCTTCGCCCAGCGCGGCGACCATGAAGTCGGAGGCGCCGTTCATGACGGCCGCCACCGCGTGGAACTTGGGTCCCGCGTTGACGTAGCCGCCCAGCCGCACGCACCGCTTGATGCGCGACAGGGAGCCGAGCGCGGCTTTGGCTTGCGCGAGCACGTTGATGGCGCACAGGCGCGCGGCCTCCTGGCCGGCCTCGTTGAAGATGTCCTGCCCCAGCTTGCCGATGTGGCCCGGCGCGAGGGCGCCGTCGGCCCCGAAGGGCAATTGCCCGGAGATCACGAGCAAATCGCCCGTGATCACATAGGGTACGTAGTTGGCGAGCGGTGCGGCGGGCTTCGGCAGGACGACGCCGAGGTCCTTCAGGCGGCTTTCGGCGTTGGGCATTTCACGGTCCGCTGTTGGAGACGCATGGATTATGCAAGTTGCGCGTCCAGCGCCAAACCCTAATTTCGCCATCGCGAGCCTTCACGAAGCAGGGATTCGCCGGAGAGCAGCATGTTTTCATTCCCAGCCGTCCAAGTCACGCGGTCTGTCCGCCAGCATTTTGCATGGCGGTCGCTGGCCGCCGCGGCGGCGCTTTGCCCGGCGGCGGCCCTCGCGCAGGAACCCGTCCTGGCGCCCCACAGGGCCGTGTACGAACTCACCCTGCTGAAGAGCGGCGCCAGCGGCTCGGCCCCGGTCTCGGCCTCCGGGCGCATCGTGTACGATTTCACCGGCTCCGCCTGCGAGGGCTACACGGTGGACTTCCGCCAGGTCACGGACGTGAGCCCCCAGGAGGGCGAGCCGCGCTCGTCAGACATGCGCTCCACGTCGTTCGAGAGCGCGGACCACAAGAGCTTCCGCTTCCGCGTCGAGACGCGGCAGGGCGAGCGCATGTCGCGCCTCGTGGAAGGGTCGGCGGCTCGCTCGGGCGACGGGGCGCTGTCCCTCGACCTGCGCCGGCCGCAGCCCCTGCAGAGCGACGTGGACCATGACGCGGTGTTCCCCACGGACATGATGCAGCGCGCCATCGTGGCCGCGCAGGCGGGCGAGACGACCCTGCCGATCAAGGTCTACGACGGCTCGGAGACCGGCGACAAAGTGTACGAGACGCTCAGCGTCTTCAGCCGCGCCGCCACCGGGGCGCTGAACGATCCCACCCGGGACGTGGCGGCCATGAAGGACATGAAGCGCTGGCGCACGACAGTGAGTTACTTCGACCTCGCCAAGTCGGATTCACCGCCTGTTTACGTTCTTTCGTTTCACATGTGGGAGAACGGGGTTTCGAGCGACCTCGTGCTCGATTACGGCGACTTCAAGCTGGCCGGCACGATGAACAGGCTCGAAATGCTGCCCGCAAAGCCATGCCCCAAGTGAGGCCCACAACGTGAGGCGGTCCCATTGACGCACGCCGACAACGATGAGCCGTCGCCGCGCCTGCCGCGGCGAGCCGTGGCGCGCGCGCTCGCGGCCGGGATGCGCCGGGACCGCATGCTCGGCCTCGTCGCCGGGGGGCTTGGCGCCGCGGCGGCCGCGGCGTTCGTCGTGCTGTGGTATGCGCTGACGCCCGCCACCCTGACGATCGCGGTCGCGGGCGGCGATCCGGACATCAAGGTCATCCGCGCTTTCGCCGAGACGCTGGCCCAAAGGGGCGCTGGCGTGCGCCTGAAGGTGCGGGCGCAGGAGACCGCCGCCGACGCCGCGCACGCGCTTCAAAGCGGCAAGGCGGATCTGGCGGTCGTGCGCACCGACGTGAACTATCCGGGCAACGGCGGCACGGTGGCTATCCTGCGCGAACGATCGCTGCTGCTGGCCGCCCCGGGCGCCGACGTCGAATCCCTGCGGGACGTGAAGGGCCCGCGCATCGGCGTGCTGGCCCATGATCCGGCGGACGCCGCGACGCTGTCGGCGATGCTCACGCACTTCGACTACGATTCCGCCCACATCGACACGTTCGACACGCGCCAGCAGGCCGTTGAGGCGTTCGCGGGCGGCAGGATCGGTGCGCTGGCGACCCTGACGCAGACCGGCGACCGCGAGGGCGCGGCGCTGATGCGCGAATTGTCCCAGGCGTCGCCAGGCGGCGTGAGCATTTTGCCGGTGGACGAAGCGGCGGCGCTGGAATCCAGCTTCCCGTATCTCGCCGCCACGGAGATTCCCGCCAGCGCCTTCGGGGGGCGGCCCGCCATGCCGGCGGAAGCGCTGAAGACGGTCGCGGTCTCGTTCCGGTTGGTGGCGTCGTTCGCCGCCGACCGGCGCCATGTGGCGGATATCGCCGAGCGCCTGTTCGCCGCGCGCGTGCGCATCGCCCGCACGGCCCCGCAAGCCAATCTCATGAAGGCGCCCGACACCGACGAGGCCACGAGCGCGCTGTTGCCGAACCATCCGGGCGCCATCGACTATTTCGAGCGCGAGCAGAAGACCTTCATGGATCGCTGGGGCGATCTCATCTGGCTGGGGCTCTTTGGCGTCGGCGGCGCGAGCTCGGCGCTGGCCTGGCTGGCGCGCTTCTTCATGCGCAAGCGCCGGATCGCGGTCGACAATATGCTCGAGCGGGTGACGGGCGCCCTGGGAGCCGCCCACGCGGCGCTGTCGGCCGATGAGCTCGACGCGCAATCGCTCGCGCTCGACGGACTCGTGATCGAGGCCATGGCGCAGACGACCGCAGGCCACACCAGCGCGCGCGACCTGTCCGCCATGATCCTGGCCACCGACGCCGCCCGGGCGGCCATCGCCCGCAAGCGGCTCGCGCTGGAGAAGGGCCTGCATCTTGAAACGAACAAGCCGGCCGAACTGCGCGCGCTGATCGAGAAGACTATCGCGAACCCGGTTCGTCGGACGGCCTGAACACGAGGCCGCGCACCACGGCGCCGCGCCCGAACTTCGCCCGCAAGGCGTCCACGGCGGTCTCGGCGGCCTTTTCCTTCACCACTTTGGTGTCGGCCAGATCGCCCCGGTCAGCCTCCGCGATGGGGCTGAAGCCCGTGACGCCGACGCCGATGAGGCGGAAGCGCGTGCCGTCCGCCTCCTTCAGCAGCAGCGCGCGGGCGGCCTGGAAGATGCGCCCCGCCAGGCTCGTGGGCTCCGAGAGGGCTCGGGCGCGGGTGCGCAGGCGGAAGTCCGCGGTCTTCAGTTTCAGCGTCACCGTGGAGCCGCCGATCTCCTGCGCCTTCAGGCGGGCCGACACCTTCTCGCAGAGGGCGAACAACGTCTGCGTCAGGCGCTCGGGGCTCGCCACGTCGTCGTCGAACGTCGTCTCCGCCGACACGCTCTTGGCTTCGCGGTCGGGCGAGACCACGCGGTCGTCGAGCCCGTTGGCGAGCCGCCACAGCCGCCGCCCTTCGCCGCCGAGCCGGCGCATGAAGTCCGTCTCCTCCATCGCCTGAATGTCGGCGAGGGTGTGGAAGCCGTCGGCCGCGAGGCGCTTCTCGGTGGCCCCGCCGACGCCCCAGATGGCCGTGACGGGGCGGGGGGCCAGGAAACTGCGCGCCTCGGCCTTGCCGATGATCGCGAAGCCGCGCGGCTTGTCGAGGTCTGAGGCGAGTTTCGCCAGAAACTTGCAATAGGACAGGCCCACCGAGACCGAGATGCCGATCTCCCGCTCCACGCGCTTCGACAGGCGGGCGAGCGTGACGGCCGAGGGGGCGCCGTGCAGCGCCTGCGTGCCGGAGAGATCGAGGAACGCCTCGTCGATGGAGAGCGGCTCCACGAGAGGCGTCAGGTCGAGCATCATGGCGCGCACCTGGCGGCCCACTTCGGCGTAGTGGCCCATGCGCGGCCCGATGACGACCGCCTCCGGGCACAGGTCCAGCGCCTTGAACATCGGCATCGCGGAGCGCACCCCGTAGGTGCGGGCGATGTAGCAGCAGGTGGAGACGACCCCGCGCTTGCCGCCGCCGATGATGAGCGGCTTGTCGCGCAGGGCCGGGTCGTCGCGCTTCTCCACCGCCGCATAGAACGCGTCGCAATCGATGTGGGCGATGTCGAGCGCGTCGCGTTCCGGGTGGGCCAGCAGGCGCGGGGAGCCGCAGGCGGCGCAGCGCCGGGCAGGCCTGTCGGCCGGCGCGCCCAGCGTCAGGCAGTCGCGGCAGAAGGGCGCGTGGGGGCTCACCAGTCCGTGTCGTGGGAGGCGGGCCCGGCGAGCAGGCGCTGGGCGGCGCCGATCGATTCGGGCGTGACGTTCTCCTGCGCCGCCAGGCCCAGCACGAGCTGGTCGTCCGAGCAGACGTAATCGAGCACCCCGGCGGCGAAGCCGGGCTCGGCCGCCGCCTCGCGCAGGGCGCCCGGGTCCAGGCCGCTCACCGCCAGGAAAGCGTTAAGCCTGTCTTCGTCGGCGGCCAGGAAGCCGAGCGCGACGAACGCCAGCGTCTCAGCTTTTTCGATCTGATTTTCCAAGGCGGAGCCGCGCATTGGCTAGCCTTGAGCCGTAGTGTGGGTTGTCATTTCGTCAATTTTCATCTGGTAGGCGTTAAGACAGGTTCGACCATTCGTACCAGCGACGGGCTCACGCAGCGCCGCCACAAAGTGGGAAGCGATGACCAAGACCGTACTTATCGTAGAAGACAACGAGCTGAACATGAAGCTCTTCAATGATCTTCTCGAGGCTCACGGCTATCGCACCGTGCAGACCAACAACGGCATTGAAGCGCTTGAACTCACGCGCCTGCACCATCCTGACCTGATTCTCATGGATATCCAGTTGCCTGAAGTCTCCGGCCTCCAGGTCACGCAGTGGATCAAGGACGATCCTGCGCTGCGCGACATTCCCATCGTGGCGGTGACGGCGTTCGCCATGAAGGGCGACGAGGAGAAGATCCGCCAGGGCGGATGCGAGGCCTATCTTTCAAAACCCATTTCAGTGGCGAAATTTCTCGAGACCGTCCGGAACTACGCGGGCGCCAATTAAAGGTATTCTTTCATGACTGCGCGCGTTCTTGTGGTGGACGACCTCCCCCCCAACGTGAAGTTGCTGGAGGCGCGGCTCAACGCCGAATATTTCGAGGTTCTCACGGCCACCAACGGCCCCGACGCGCTGGCGATCTGCGCCCGGGGCGTCTGCGACATCGTGTTGCTGGACGTGATGATGCCCGGCATGGACGGGTTCGAGGTCTGCCGCAGGCTGAAAGCCAATCCCGAGACGGCGCACTTGCCGGTGGTGATGGTGACGGCGCTCGACCAGCCGCGCGACCGCGTGCGCGGCCTTGAGGCGGGCGCCGACGATTTCCTCACCAAGCCCATCGACGAGGTGGCGCTGCTGTCGCGGGTGCGCTCGCTGGCGCGGATGAAGATGTCGCTCGACGAACTGCGCGGGCGCTACAACACCGCCGCCAGCCTTGGGGGCCCCAACGCCATCGCCAGCCCCATGGCCGATTCGGGCGAGCAGGGGCGTATCCTGCTGGTCGACAACCGCTCAAGCTCGGTGGAGCGGATCACCTCCGCCCTTCGCGGCCGGCACAAGCTGGAGATCGAGGGCGCGCCGCAACAGGCGATCTTCCGGGCCGCCGAAGAGGATTATGAGCTTTTCATCGTCAGCCTGGCGCTGAACGATTTCGACGGCCTGCGGGTCGCCAGCCAGTTGCGCTCGCTGGAGCGCACGCGCCAGACGCCCATCCTGCTCCTCGCGGACCTCGAGGACCGCGCCAGCGTGCTGCGCGGGCTGGAGCTCGGGGTGAACGACTATCTCGCCCGTCCCATCGATCCCAACGAGCTCATCGCCCGCGTGCGCACCCAGGTGCGGCGCAAGCGCTACACGGACGCGTTGCGCAGCACGCTCCAGGCGTCCATCGAGCTGGCGCTGGTGGACATGCTGACGGGGCTCTACAATCGGCGCTATCTGGAGCTGAACCTGGCGCGGCTTCTGGACGCGGGGGCGCAGAGCGCGCGGCCCGTGTCGCTGATGGTGCTCGACATCGACCACTTCAAGCGCGTCAACGACACCTGGGGCCATGACGCGGGCGACGACGTGCTGCGCGCCTTCGCCAACCGGGTGAAGATTGCGGTGCGCGACAGGGATCTGGTCTGCCGGCTGGGCGGCGAGGAATTCATCGTCGCCATGCCGGACACGGACCTCGCCACCGCCGCCGCCATCGCCGAGCGCGTGCGCGGTACGATCGAGGCGGAGCCCTTCGCCATCGACAAGGGTGCGCGCTACATCCCCGTCACGGTCTCGGTCGGGCTTGCCCAGTCCATGGGCGAGATCGATCCAGCCGGGCTGTTCCGTCGCGCCGACAAGGCGCTGTACCGCTCGAAATCCGAAGGCCGGAACCGGGTCACCTATGACGCAGCGTGATTTCGGGGCCGTTTGCCCCAATTTCGACGCTTTGGAGGTCAGATTAGGCGCAAGCCGGACTTGGCGATTCGCGTCGCGAAGCCGGTTCCGCGCGGCGCTTCGCGCTTGTCGCGAGCGCCCGTGGAGCCTGGAGGGTCTGCCCGATTAAGGGAAAATCTTCAGGTAAACGTCTGATAGCTGGGGCTTTGCCCAAGCGGGTGATTGCCCCCGGGCGCCCGCCGAGTTAAAGTCTCTTCATCGGCGAGCCCAAGCTCAGCCGACAAAGTTACCCTACGGAGTGCTCAGGTCCGCCGCATCTCCTGGGTCCGTGGGGCAGGCCGGTCGACGATGGTTCAGGAGTGGCCTCCTCGGAGCTGTCGTTCGACCGGCCGTCTCTTTCGCGCGCCGCGCTGGATCAGCCGCGCGCATATCTCCCGTCCTGCATCGAACGCGCCGCGGGACCGCCCGCCTCCCGGCGCGCAGCGCGTCCTGAAGCGGTTCTTCCGATTCCCTCTGCGCTTCGTCCAGAATCCAAAAGGCCGCCCGAGGGCGGCCCTTTGGTTTGCTCGAAAGCTCCAGATCCTACTTGATCTTGGCTTCCTTGAACTCCACGTGCTTCTTGGCGACGGGGTCGTACTTCCGGTAGCTGAGCTTCTCGGTCTTCGTACGGGCGTTCTTGGACGTCACGTAGAAGTAGCCGGTGTCGGCGGTCGAGATGAGCTTGATCTTGATGCAAGCGGCCTTGGCCATAGTGGAACCCTGCTCGTTGAACGACGCTGAAAATCTGAGCGCAAAATACGGATGGGGGACAGGAAGTCAAGGAACAAGCGCCCCCGGCCCCTGCGTCGTCTACATTTCTTCGCGGCTCCAGCCGGTGCGGCCCACCTTGTACCACGGCGAGGGCAGGAAGTGGCGCATGCCGGCCGCGATGCGCAGCTCCAGTTCGCGCAGCACGACGCTGGTGATGAGCGGCAGGTCGAGGTCGTGGGCCTGCGAGAGGGGAATCCAAACGGTCTCCACCAGCTCCCGGTCGGGCCCCACGGCGCCCTCCACACGGTGGCAGATGGCCTGCGCGTCCGCCGCAAGGAACACCGTGTCGTAGCGGCGCGGCAGGCGCGGGGGCGTGGTGGCCCGGGCGATGAAGTGCAGCGGCTCAAGGTCGGGATAGACGCCGTGCCCCGCAAAGGCCGCCCAGCTTGGCGGCGCGGAGGGCGGGGCCCCGTGCTCCATCGTGCCCAGCAGAAGGCCGGTCTCCTCGAAGGTTTCGCGCACGGCGGCGAGGGCGATGGCGCGCGGCAGGGCGGGGGAGGCGGGGGCGATCTTCCCCAGCCGGTCCTCCACCGGGCCCGGCAGGGCGCCGGCGACGTTCATGCGCCGGTCCTCAGGGTCCACGCGGCCGCCGGGGAACACGAACTTGCCGGGCATGAACCGGTCCGCCGGGTTGCGGCGGCCCATCAGCACGCGCGGCTCGCCGTGGGAGCGGTCGAGGAGAATCAGCGTGGACGCCAGCATCGGCCGCGCGCCGCTGGGCGGCAGCGCGCGCACGCGCGGCCAGATCTCACGGTTGAGAAGGGCGGCGTAGTCCTCGTTCGCGCTGGCTGAAACCGCCACTGAAACTCACAATCTGAGGACCGCTCTATTTCGCGGGCGGCCGCGACGGCAGGGCCGTTTCGAATCCGTGCATCCTCAGCGCCCATTGATACGCGATCAGCGCGCCTTTGAAACGGGGCAGCAGCCAGAGGGAGAGCACAATCGCCAGCGCAGGCCAGACGACCATGTGCCAGCCCATGTTCAGGTCCGGCCAGCGCTCGTCGGCCACCATCAACATGGCGGCGACCACGTGGCCGACGAAGAAGATGGTGAGGTACGGCGGGGCGTCGTCGGCGCGGTGGTGGTGCAATTCCTCGCCGCACGCCTCGCAGCGGTCGTTCACCTTGAGGTAGCGGCCGAAGATGCGGCCCTCGTTGCAATGGGGGCAGCGCATGGCGAAGCCGCGCCGGATCGCCAGCCACCAGTCGCGCGGGGCTTCGTCCGTCTGCGCACGCGTCGCGGGCGTGAAATCGCTCGCCATGGTCATGTCGCTCTCCGCAAGGGGATCACCGCGCCCGATGTCTGGGCGCCGGTTTGCTCTTGCGGGTATCTGGCCATGCATTCTCTTTTCGGCCAGTAGGCTTCTTGTCGCGCCCCGGGGGCTTGCGCGGTTTCGCCGCAGCGCCCGGCACCTCCCGGCGGCTCTTTCCCGCGCTGACGACCTCGAACCGCAGCGCCCCGGCGAACGGCGCCGCCTCCACGAGGCGCACGTCCACCGAATCGCCCAGCCGGTAGGTTTCCCCGGTGCGGCTGCCGATGAGGGCGTGCAGATGCTCCTCGTGGCGGAAGTAGTCGTTGCCGAGCGTGGCGGCCGGCACGAATCCGTCCGCCCCGGTGTCGAACAGCTTCACGAACAGCCCCGAACGCGTGACGCCCGAGATGCGGCCGGAGAACGTGGCCCCAACCTGCTCGCACAGGAAGGTGGCGATGAGCCGGTCGGTGGTCTCGCGCTCGGCCGCCATGGCGCGGCGCTCGGCGGCGGAGATCCGGGCGGCGACTTCCGCCAACTCGTCCGGCCGCATGTCGGCGGACCCGTCCGGCCCCAGCTTGAGGCCGCGAACGAGCGCGCGGTGGACGATAAGGTCCGCATAGCGCCGGATGGGCGAGGTGAAGTGCGCGTAGCGTTTCAGGTTCAGTCCGAAGTGGCCGTAGTTCTCGCTCACGTATTCGGCCTGCGACTGGGTGCGCAGCACCACTTCGTTGACGATATTCTCGTGCTCGGTGTCCTTCACGCGCTCGAGAATGCCGTTGAAGTTCTGGGGCCGCAGGTTCTGGCCCTTGGCGAGCTTGATGCCCAGCGTGGTCAGAAACTCGCTGAGCGCGTTGATTTTCTCCACGGAGGGCTCGTCGTGGGCGCGATAGACGAGCATCTGCCCGCGCGCCTCCAGCGTCTCCGCCGCCGCCACGTTGGCGAGGATCATGAACTCTTCGATGAGCCGGTGCGCGTCGAGGCGCGGGGGCACGATGACGCGGTCGACCTTGCCGTCGGGCTTCAACACCAGCTTGCGTTCCGGCAGGTCGAGATCCAGCGGCGAGCGGTGGTGACGGGCGATCTTCAGCGCATGATACGCCTCCCACAGCGGCTTCAGCACGCTGTCCAGCAGCGGCTTCGTCGTGTCGTCCGGCCAGCCGTCGATGGCCGCCTGCGCCTGCGGATAGGCGAGCTTGGCGGCCGAGCGCATCATGACGCGATGAAACGTGTGCCGCAGCTTGCGGCCTTCCCGGTTGATGATCATCCGCACCGCCATGGCCGGCCGGTCCTCGTTGGGGCGCAGCGAGCACAGGTCGTTGGAGATGCGCTCCGGGAGCATCGGCACCACCCGGTCCGGGAAGTAGACGGAGTTGCCGCGGTCCAGAGCCTCGCGGTCGAGCGGCGAGCCCGGGCGCACATAAGCCGCCACGTCCGCGATCGCCACTGTGAGGATGAAGCCGCCGGGATTTTCAGGATCGTCGTCCGGTCGCGCGTGGATCGCGTCGTCATGATCCTTGGCGTCGGCGGGGTCGATGGTCACCAGGGGCAGGTCGCGCCAGTCCTCGCGATGGTCCATCGTGGCGGGCTTGGCGCGTTCGCTTTCGGCGATCGTGTCGGGCCGGAACACGTAGGGGATGTTGTGTGTGATGAGCGCGATCAGCGAGATCGCCTTCTCGTTGTCCACCGCGCCCAGCCGCTCGACCACTTTCGCGCTCGGCCGGCCCGAGCGGCCGGGGCGCTGGAGATCGACCGAGACGAGATCGCCGTCGCGCGCGTCGCCCTCGTCGCCCGGCTGGATGGGAAGCTCGCGCCCGACGTTGCGCTTTTCGATCGGCATCAGGCGCCCGCCGCCCGACGCCAGCGCGCGGTAGACGCCGACGAGCTGCGCGCGCGCCTTCTCGAGAACCTTGATGACGCGGCCGCGATAGGCCGGCGCGCCCTCTTCGGGCTCGCGCTCCAGCTCCACGCGCACCAGGGCGCGGTCGCCCACGCCCGGCATGGGCGAGCCCGGGCCGGCGCGGCGCGGCGCCCAGATGGCGATGCGCGGGGCGGGGCCGTGTTCGTCGGCGTCCCATTCCACCGGGGTGGCGACCAGTTCGCCGTCGCGGTCGCGCGCGCCCACGTCCACCAGCACCACGTTGGGCAGGCGGCCCGGCGTGTGCATGGTCTTGCCGCGCTTTTCGAAGCGCCCTTCGGCCTCCAGTTCTTTCAGCATGCGCTTGAGCTCGATGCGCGCCGCGCCCTTGATGTTGAACGCCTTGGCGATCTCGCGCTTGCCGACCTTGTCGGGATGCGCCGACCCCGCCTCGAACGCGGCTTTGCGCTCGCGCGAGATGAAGGCCAGGATCTCTTCCTTTGAAGGAAGCGCGGCTGCGGTCGCCGCGCCGTCCTGGGCGCCGGGGTGCGGGCGTTTCGCGATTTTGAGGTTCTTAGCCAAGTGCGGGCCTTTTCGCTGCGCGGACTTTGGCGTTGCAACGCAAGCCACGCCGAGAGGTTCACTCTAGCGGCAGCGCGCGCGCAAACCAAACGCCGCGCTCAGGGCCGCTTCGATGTGGCAGGCAGGCGCGCAGTGATGGTTCAGGATGCGATCGTCCACCGGGCGGGAACTCCCTCCCCGCAGCGGAGGGAACGCAGTGCTTGCAGGACGGAGCGCGTCGCCGATGAAGCCCTCTGGCGAACTCCCTCCCCTCAGGGGAGGGTTGGGGCGGGGTAGGCCACGGCGCTGTGCAGGATGGAGCCAGACCCCACCCTGTCCCTCCCCTGGGGGGAGGGAACGCGGACCGAGACCTCGCTTTCGGCCGCTACCGCCGCTTCTCCGCCGCGCGGCGCAAAGCCTCGGCCATGGCGCCGCCCGCGCTGGAGGGCGCCTCTGGCTTGGGCGCGTGGTTGCGCACGTCGCGGGGCGAGGCTCCTGCGGGCCGGGGCGCCGCCTTTCCGGCTTCGTCCTCCATGCGCATTGTCAGCGCGATGCGCTTGCGGGCCTTGTCGACCTCCAGCACCTTCACCTTCACGATGTCGCCGGGCTTGGCGACTTCGCGCGGGTCCTTGATGAAGGTGCGCGACATGGCGGAGATGTGCACCAGCCCGTCCTGATGCACGCCGATGTCCACGAACGCCCCGAAGGCCGCCACGTTGGTGACGACGCCCTCCAGCATCATGCCTGGCTTCAGGTCGTCCAGCGTCTCCACGCCTTCCTTGAACTCCGCGGTCTTGAAGGCGGGGCGCGGATCGCGGCCCGGCTTTTCAAGTTCGCGCAGGATGTCGGTGACGGTGGGCACGCCGAACGTCTCGTCCACGAAGCGCTGGGGCTGCAAGGCGCGCAGCGTCTTCGCGTCGCCGATGAGCAGCTTGATGTCGCTCTTGGTGGCTTCCAGAATGCGGCGCACGACCGGATAGGCCTCGGGATGCACGCTGGAGGAATCCAGCGGGTCCTCGCCGCCCACGATGCGCAGGAAGCCCGCGCATTGCTCGAAAGCTTTGGGGCCCAGGCGCGCGACCTTCTTCAGCTCCGCGCGCTTGCGGAACGGCCCGTTCTCGTCGCGATGCTGCACGATGTTCTGCGCGAGCTGTTCGCCCACGCCCGACACGCGCGCCAGCAGCGGCGCGGACGCGGTGTTCACGTCTACCCCCACGGCGTTCACGCAATCCTCCACCACGGCGTCCAGGGAGCGCGAGAGCTTGTGCTCCGCGATGTCGTGCTGGTACTGGCCGACCCCGATGGACTTGGGGTCGATCTTCACAAGCTCCGCCAGCGGGTCCTGCAACCGGCGCGCGATGGAGACGGCGCCGCGCAGCGTCACGTCGAGGTCGGGAAACTCCTTGGCCGCATAGGCGGACGCCGAATAGACCGACGCGCCGGCCTCGGACACGATGGCCTTGGTGAGCTTGAGGGCCGGATATTGCTTCACGAGATCGAGCACCAGCCGCTCGGTTTCGCGCGAGGCCGTGCCGTTGCCGATGGCGACCAGATCGACGTTGTGCTTTTGCGCAAGAGCGGCCAGCGTCGCCATCGCCTCGTCCCAGCGCCGCTGCGGCTCGTGGGGATAGATGTTGGCCGTGCCCACCACCTTGCCGGTGCCGTCCACGACCGCGACCTTCACGCCCGTGCGGAAGCCGGGATCCAGCCCCATGGTGGCCCGCTGGCCGGCGGGCGAGGCGAGCAGAAGATCGCGCAGATTGCTGGCGAACACGCGCACCGCCTCGTCCTCCGCCGTCTGGAACAGGCGCACCCGAAGGTCCACGCTGAGCGAGGACTGGATGCGGTAGCGCCACGCGTAGCGCACGCAGTCCCGCAGCCACTTGTCCGCCGGGCGCGCCTTGTCGGCGATGCCGAACCTCGCGGCGATGCGGTTTTCGAACAGGCCCGGCCGATCGGTGGGCGCGTCGGGCTCGGCTTCCAGATTGAGGTCGAGAAACTCTTCCTTCTCGCCGCGAAACAACGCCAGGATGCGGTGCGAGGGCAGCTTGGCGAGCGGCTCGGCGAAGTCGAAATAGTCGGAGAACTTGGCGCCCGCCGTCTGCTTGCCGTCGCGCACTTTCGACGACATGCGCCCGCCGGTCCAGAACGCCTCGCGCATGGAGCCGATCAGCTCTGCGTCTTCCGAGAAGCGCTCCACCAGTATGGAGCGCGCGCCTTCCAGCGCGGCGTCCGCCGTCTCCACGCCCTTGGTTGCGTCCACGTAGACGGCGGCGGTCTCGCGCGGGTCCTTGCCGGGGTCCTGAAGCAGCGCGTCGGCGAGCGGCTCAAGGCCCGCTTCCCGGGCGATCTGCGCCTTTGTGCGGCGCTTGGTCTTGAACGGCAGGTAGATGTCTTCGAGCCGCGCCTTGCTGTCGGCCTCGTTGATGGCGCGCCGCAGGGCGTCGTCGAGCTTGCCCTGCTGCTCGACGCTGTCGAGGATCTGGCGGCGGCGGTCGTCGAGTTCGCGCAGATAGCGCAGGCGCTCGTCGAGCGTGCGCAATTGCGTGTCGTCGAGTTCGCCGGTGGCTTCCTTGCGGTAGCGCGAGATGAACGGCACCGTGGAGCCCGCGTCCAGAAGGTCCACGGCCGCAGCCACCTGCCGCTCCGCGACGCCGAGCTCTTCCGCGATGCGCAGGTTGATGGATTTCATGGGGCGATGTCCTGCAAGGCGCTGAATCGGGAGCGCCATTTAGAAAGCGGGGCGCGGGCGCGTCAAAGCGCCGGCGTTGCGAATCTGTGGATGAAAAACGTCAGCCGTTGGGCAGGTGCTGGGCCAGCGCTTCCAGCACCGCCATGCGCACCGCCACGCCCATTTCAACCTGCTGGGTGACGAGGGAGCGCGGCCCGTCCGCCACGGCGGAATCGATCTCCACGCCCCGGTTCATCGGGCCGGGGTGCATCACATGGGCGTCGGGCTTGGCCCAGCTCAGCTTTTCCTCGTCGAGCCCGTAGAAGCGCGCGAACTCCTTCAGGGAGGGCACGAAGGCCCCGTCCATGCGCTCGCGCTGCAGGCGCAGCATCATCACGATGTCGGCGTCCGCGATCCCGCTCTTCATGTCGCGATGCACGTCCACCCCCATGCGCTCGATGCCGGCGGGCAGGAGCGTCGAGGGGCCGACGACGCGCACGCGCGCGCCCATCTGCGTCAGCAGGATGATGTTGGAGCGGGCCACGCGCGAATGCAGCACGTCGCCGCAGATCGCCACCGTGAGGCCCTCGATGCGGCCCTTGGTGCGGCGGATGGTGAGCGCGTCCAGCAGCGCCTGCGTGGGGTGCTCGTGGCTGCCGTCGCCGGCGTTCACCACCGAGCACGACACCTTGCGGGCGAGCAGGTTGACCGCGCCCGAGTGCTGGTGGCGCACCACGATCACGTCCGGACGCATGGCGTTCAGCGTCACGGCGGTGTCGATCAGCGTCTCGCCCTTGCTCACCGAGGAGGTGGAGACGGACATGTTCATCACGTCCGCCCCAAGGCGCTTGCCGGCGAGCTCGAAGGAGGCCTGGGTGCGCGTGGAGGCCTCGAAGAAGAGGTTGATCTGCGTGCGCCCGCTCAGCACGGACCGCTTCTTGTCCACGCGCCGCGAAACCTCGACGGCCTCTTCGGCCATGTCGAGCAGGGTTTCGATCTCGGGCCGGTTCAGCCCGGCGATGCCGAGCAGGTGCCGGTGGGGAAAGAGCGTGCGGGCGGCTTGCATGGCTAGCCTGATAGGCCAGTGCGCGGGCGCCCGCAAGGCGGGGCGGGGAGCAAGGCCGCTTGTTCGACAGGATTGAGCGGCGCCGGGCGCGCGGACGCCCTCGCCTGACGATAGGGAACGCCGGGCGCGAGGGGTCGAAGCAGCGGGGCGAAACGCGCTGTCCAAACAGCCCCGATTTGACAGGGATAGCGCCCTCACCCATCTTCCCGCCCCGAAAGGACAAGGCTCGCGGTGGCCCGGCATCGGCTGGCGCGGTCTGAAGTCCGCAGTGTATTTCCATATATATCAGGCATTTGGCCTGCCAGGACATCCGGCGCATGAACGCAGTCGTCATCGTTGAATCGCCCGCCAAGGCCAAGACGATCAACAAATATCTCGGCAAGGACTACGAGGTCCTGGCCTCGTTCGGCCATGTCCGCGACCTTCCCGCCAAGGACGGCTCGGTGAACCCCGAGGACGACTTCTCGATGAGCTGGGAGGTGGACGCCAAGTCCGCCAAGCGCCTGGCGGACATCGCCCGCGCCGTGAAGGACGCCGACACCGTCATCCTGGCGACCGACCCGGATCGCGAGGGAGAGGCGATCTCGTGGCACGTGCTGGAAGTGTTGCGGGGCAAGAAGGTCCTCAAGGACAAGACCATCCAGCGGGTCGTCTTCAACGCCATCACCAAAAGCTCCATCCTCGAGGCGATGCGCCAGCCGCGCGAGATCGACGCCGCGCTGGTGGACGCCTACCTGGCGCGCCGGGCGCTCGACTACCTCGTGGGCTTCACCTTGTCGCCGGTGTTGTGGCGCAAGCTGCCGGGCGCGCGCTCGGCGGGCCGCGTGCAGTCCGTCGCGCTGCGGCTGGTGTGCGACCGCGAGCTGGAGATCGAAAAGTTCCGGGCGCGCGAGTACTGGTCCCTCGCCGCCACGCTGAAGACCAAAGAGAACGCCTCGTTCGTCGCGCGCCTCGTGGGCGCGGACGGCAAGCGCATCCAGCGGCTGGACGTGGGCACGGCCGAGGAGGCCGAGGGCTTCCGGACCGCGCTGGAGGCGGCGCGCTTCTCGGTGCTGTCCGTCGAGGCAAAGCCCGCCCGGCGCAATCCGTCGGCGCCGTTCACCACGTCGACCCTGCAGCAGGAAGCCTCCCGCAAGCTGGGCTTCGCGCCGGCGCACACGATGCGCGTGGCGCAGCGTCTTTATGAAGGCGTGGACCTGGGCGGCGAGACCGTGGGTCTCATTACTTATATGCGAACCGACGGCGTTGACGTGGCGCCCGAGGCCATCGCGGCCGCGCGCCGCGTGATCGAGAAAGAGTACGGGCCCAAATACGTGCCCGGCGTTCCGCGCAAGTACACCACCAAGCACAAGAGCGCGCAGGAAGCCCACGAAGCCATTCGCCCCACGGACGTCGGCCGCTTGCCGCGCCAGCTCACCAAGGTCCTGGATAAGGACCAGGCGCGTCTTTACGAGCTCATCTGGACGCGCACCATCGCGAGCCAGATGGAATCGGCCGAACTGGAGCGCACGACGGTGGAGATCGCCGCCGACGTGGAGGGCGCCGCGCCAAAGTACAGGCGCGTCGAGCTGCGCGCCACCGGCCAGGTGGTGCGCTTCGACGGATTCCTGGCGCTGTATCAGGAAGGCAAGGACGACGAGGAGGACGACGAGAGCGGCCGTCTCCCGCCCATGTCCGCCGGCGAGGCGCTGGCGAAGGAAAAGATCGAAGCCACGCAGCATTTCACCGAGCCGCCGCCGCGCTTCACGGAAGCCACGCTGGTGAAGCGCATGGAGGAGCTTGGCATCGGCCGGCCCTCCACCTACGCCTCCACG
>JAQGJX010000023.1 GCA_028290405.1 Hyphomicrobiales bacterium | reverse complement strand
CCCCAGCATGCCCGCACTGGTGTGGCCTTGCTGATGCAGCTTGCGCCTATAGGCCAGATACTCATCCAGCACCAAGACAGCGCTCTTTGCCACCAGTGGCAGCCCAAGCTGGGTCTTGGCTTCAATCTGATGGAACAGCCGAACGCCCGATTTGAGCGCAGCAGCCTTGTTGCCCGTCTTCAAGCTGCGATGCAGATACGAGTTGGGGCCAGTGCAGATGCGAGCGTGGTATTTGCCGCCACGACGATAAACCACCACCTTGCCGTCTTCTAATCGCGTCGCATCTTCCATCGGGCACGCACAGATTCTGCACAGATTTGCGCAGCTGCTGCAAACTTGCACAAGCTCTGCACAGAGAGCAACCTAGCGCTAACCCATTGAAAATATGCTTATATGGAAGCCCCGCAGCATTTCTTGAACTTATTGCCTGATCCGCAAGGGCATGGATCGTTGCGGCCCACGTTGCGGGTGGGGTTCACGATGGGCGTGCCGGGATCGGCCTCTTCCTCCAGCGGGTCGTCTTCGCCTTCCGCGATCTCGTCCTGCGAAGCCGGCGTCCAGTGCTCCATCTCGGCGAAGATGTCGTCGATGGGCGCGTTCTCGCGCGCGAACTGCGCCGAGACCCTGAAGAAGTCGCTGCGGCCGATGGCGAACTCTTCCTCGAGGTCCTTCATCTTGATGGCCCGGGCCGGGATGTAGCCCTTGCGGCAGGCCGCGCGCATCAGCGGGATGCAGCGCGACAGATTGAGGGTCGCGGCCGTCATCGCCAGGTCCACCCACACGGGGCTCGGCTCTTTCGGCTCCAGCGTCTTGAACGCCTGCATGAAGCGGGCTTCCGCCGCCTCCAGGGTCTCGCGCTTGGACATCGCCAGCCAGGCGTAGGTCTGGAGCGCGGCGCCGCGGATGAACTCGTCCCCGTGGGGCGCCTCGATGATGGACCAGAGCCGGTCCACGTCGCCGTCGAACACGCCCGCGAAGATGCGGTGCAGCAGCGTCTCGGCGGACTCGCCCAGGATGTCGAACAGCGCCTCGCCTTCGCGCGCGAGGCGCGCCAGCGGCGCGAACGCGGCCGTTTCGCGCTTTTCCATCATCAGCAGCAGGCCGAAGAACAAGATGCCGTGCGCGCGCTCGGTGCGGTCGCGCTTCTCGACGAAGTCGGCGAGGGCGCCCAGCAGGGCCGGGCCGGCCTCGGCCCAATTGGCGCGGGCGTACGCGATGGCGTCCCACGGCAGCGCCTCTTCGTCGCGGGCGAAGGCGTCGAGCATCTCGGACGGGGTCAAGGGGCGCTCCTGATCTGTGAACGGGCTGCATGGCATGTTTATCCCCGGCGCGAAAGCCGCCCGGGTTTCGTCGCGCGCGCCTTTGTGCTAACCGCTGCCCTCATGTCCGCCCAAACCCGCATCGACCGCCGTTTCGCCCAGTGCGCCGCCGAAGGGCGCGCCGCGCTCGTCACCTTCGTGATGTGCGGCGATCCCGATTACGAGACTTCGCTCGACATCGTCCGGGCGCTGCCCGGCGCCGGGGCGGACGTGCTGGAGATCGGCATGCCGTTCACGGACCCGATGGCCGACGGCCCCTCCATCCAGGCGGCGGGCCTGCGGGCGCTGAACGCGGGCGCCAACATGAAGAAGACGCTGGCGCTGGTGGGCGAATTCCGCGCCTCGGACGCCGACACGCCCGTCGTGCTCATGGGGTATTACAACCCGATCTACGTCTATGGCGTCGACCGCTTCCTGGTGGACGCGAAGGCGGCGGGCGTCGACGGCCTCATCGTGGTCGACCTGCCGCCCGAGGAAGACGCCGAGCTTTGCCTGCCCGCCCTCAAGGCCGGGCTCAATTTCGTGCGCCTCGCGACGCCCACGACCGACGACAAGCGCCTGCCGGCGGTTCTGCGCAACACGTCGGGCTTTGTGTATTACGTCTCCATCACCGGCATCACCGGCGCGGCGACGCCCGATTATTCCAAGGTCGCCGAGGCGGTGGCGCGCATCAAGGGCCACACCAGCCTGCCGGTCGCGGTCGGCTTCGGGGTCAAGAACGCCCAGAGCGCCGCCGCCATCGCGGCGCACGCGGACGCCGTCGTGGTGGGCACCGCGCTGATCGACGCGCTGCGCCACACGCTGGACTCGCAGGATCGCGGCACGCCCGATACAGTCAGGGCGGTGACGGCGCTGGTCGCCGAAATCGCAGGCGGCGTGCGGGCCGCGCGCCCCGCGGCGTAGTTTTTCAACGACGGCGCCCCCCGGGGCGCGAAGCCGGCGCGCCTGTCGTGCGCGGGCCAGTCCGGAGTGAAGCGCATGAACTGGATCACCGAGGCGCTGCCGCCGAAGATTCGCTCGTTCCTGAAGCGGGACACGCCGGAAAACCTGTGGGTGAAATGCCCCGACAGCGGCCAGCTCGTGTTCCACAAGGACATCGAGCAGAACCTCTGGGTCGTGCCCGGCTCGGGCCACCACATGCGCATGCCCGCCCAGGCCCGCCTCGAGACGCTGTTCGACGAGGGCGTGTGGGAAGAGCTGGCGACGCCCGACGCGCCGCTCGATCCGCTCAAGTTCCGCGACATGAAGCGCTACACCGACCGCCTGAAGGAATACCGCGCCAAGATGGAGCAGCCCGATTGCGTGCGCCTTGCGGCGGGCAAGCTCGACGGGCTGGCGATCACCGCCGCCGTGCAGGACTTCGATTTCATCGGCGGCTCCCTGGGCATGGCGGCCGGCGAGGCGATCATCGCCGGCATGGAGCGCGCGGTGAGCGCCAAGACCCCCTTCATCATGTTCACCGCCTCGGGCGGCGCGCGCATGCAGGAGGGCATGTTCTCGCTGATGCAGATGCCGCGCACCACGGTGGCGGTGCGCCGCCTGCGGGCCGCGCGCCTGCCCTATATCGTGGTGCTCACCAATCCCACGACCGGCGGCGTCACGGCGTCCTACGCCATGCTGGGCGACGTCCAGATCGCCGAGCCGGGCGCGGTGATCGGCTTTGCGGGCGCGCGCGTCATCGAGCAGACCATCCGCGAGAAGCTTCCCGAGGGCTTCCAGCGCGCGGAATACCTGCGCGCCCACGGCATGGTGGACATGGTGGTGCCGCGCACGGAGATGCGCGAAACCCTGTCGCGCCTGTGTTCGCTCCTCACCAACAAGCGCACGCCGTCCGCGGCCGCGTGAGCGCCAGCCCACGCAAGCGCGCGAGCGCCAGCCCATGAGCGAATCGTCCGACGCTTTCATGCAGCGATTCCTGGGGCTTCACCCCAAGAAGATCGACCTGTCGCTCGGCCGCACGCAGGCGCTGCTCGACGCGCTGGGCAATCCCGAGCGGCGCCTGCCGCCCGTCGTCCATGTGGCGGGCACCAACGGCAAAGGCTCCACGACAGCCTTCATGCGCGCCATGCTGGAGGCCGACGGCAAGCGCGTCCACGTCTACACCTCCCCCCATCTGGTGCGCTTCCACGAGCGCATCCGGCTGGCCGGCGCCCTGGTGGACGAGGCGCGCCTGGCGGCGGCCTTCGAGGCCTGCGAGCGCGCCAACGCCGGGGCGCCCATCACGGTGTTCGAGATCACCACGGTGGCGGCCTTCCTGCTCTTCGCGCAGGTTCCCGCCGACGTGCTGCTGCTGGAAGTCGGCCTTGGCGGGCGCTTTGATTCCACCAACGTTATCGAGCGGCCCGCCGCAACCGTCATCACCCCGGTCTCCATCGACCATGTGGAGTTCCTCGGCGACACCCTGGCCAAGATCGCCTTCGAGAAGGCCGGCGTGCTCAAGACGGGCGCGCCCGCCATCGTGTCCTGGCAGGAGCCGGAGGCGCAGGACGTCATCGAGCGGCAGGCCTTCCGGGTCGGCGCGCCCGTGACGCTCGCGGGGCGCGACTATAATTGCTGGGAGGAGCGCGGCCGCCTCGTGTTCGAGGACGCGCGCGGCCTCATGGACCTGCCCGCGCCGCGCCTGCCGGGCCGCCACCAGTTCGAGAACGCCGCCACGGCCATCGCGGCCTTGCGGGCGGTCTGGCCGGATTTCCCCCAGCGGGCGTTCGAGGACGGCCTGCGCCACGTGCAATGGCCCGCGCGCCTGCAACAATTGACGCGCGGCGCGCTGGCGGCCCGCGCGCCCGCCGGCGCCGAACTCTGGCTCGACGGCG
>JAQGJX010000007.1 GCA_028290405.1 Hyphomicrobiales bacterium | reverse complement strand
CCGCCGCAGGGCGGCCTGCGCGTGGGTGGCGGCGGCCTCGGCCCCCGGCTCGTCGCCCGCGACGGCGCGCCAAGCCGCCTCGTCCAGCTCCTTGTCGAGGCCCGGCAGCACCACCGCGCCGCGCGGGGAAGCCGCTATGGCGCCGATGAGCCGCGCGGTCGCGGCGTTGGTGCCCGTGGAGCCCGCGACGATCTCCACCCGGTCCGCCCCGGCCTTCATCTGCGCGATGCGGCGCTCGACGAGGATCGCCTGCCGGCGGGCGCGGTCGAGCAGGCCCGCTTCCTCAAGATGGGCGGGCCACGCCTCCATGGCGATGGCGAGGAAGTTGAGCGTGATGCGCCAGTACTGGTCGAGATCGTCGGGCGCCAGCTTGTCGAGCCGGCGCCAGTCGATGTCCTCGACGATCATTTCATCGATCAACGCCGCAAGGTCGCCCGCCAGATGGAACGCCTGCGCGGGCGCGGTCGTCACCAGCATGGGCTCGTCGTCGTCCACCTTCACGCGGCCGTCCCGGTCCACGGAGCAGATGGCGTTGCGCAACGCCGTACCCCACTGGAGGATCATGTCGGTGAGCACGAGCCTGCGCTCCAGCGGCGAGACGCCGTCCGGCACGTCGTCCAGCCATGCCTCGGCGGGCGAGGCCGCGTCGAATATCAGGTCGTTTTCCACGCCCTCCATGACGCCGAGCGGCACGATGCGCGGCAGCGCGACCGCCTTCGCGTCCGACGCGTTGGCGAGTTCCGCAGCCAGGGCGCGCGCGGCGCGGCGGGTGGGAACGTAGATGGTGGCGTCCGCCAGCGCTGCGGGATCGTCCTTCGCCGGAAAGCCTGCCACGATGCGCCCGTCCAGCAGGGCGCGCGCGAAGGTCGGCAGGAAGGGCGCGCCCGGGGCGATGGTGCAGACGTTGCGCTCGCGCCGTCCCGCCGGGCCGCCGGTCACCTAGAGCACCGATTGCACGATGGCGGCCTCGGCATCTTCGATCGCCTCAGGCGTGCCCACGTGCAGCCAGACGCCCTCGAGCCGCACGCCGTAGAGCCGCCCGCGCTCGGCCGCCTCGAAGAACAGCGGCGCGAGGCGGAAGACGTCCCGCGTCTCGCGCGCGAAAAGCTCCGGCTTCATGATGCCGAAGCCGGAGAACACGAAGGGCGCCACCAGCCGCTCGTCGCGGCGCACGAGCCGCCCGTCCGGCTCCATGGTGAAATCGCCCGGCCAATCGACGCCCACGCTCGCCGTGGTCGCCGCCACCAGCAGCAGGACGTCCATTGTCTCGGGGTCCCAGGCCTGCGCCATCTGGCGCAGGTTCGAGCGCGGGCCTTCCAGCCAGAAGGCGTCGGTGTTGCAGATGAAAAAGGGGTCGGAGCCCAGATGCGGCAGGGCCTTGACGATTCCTCCGCCCTGGTCGAGCAGCTTCTCGCGCTCGTCCGAGACGATGATCCGGGGCGCGGCGCGCGACGCCACGTGGGCCTCGATCTGGTCCGCCAGCCAGTGCACGTTGACGACCGCGCGCTCGACGCCCGCTTGCGCCAGCCGGTCCAGCGCGTGGTCGATCATGGCCCGCCCGCCCACCTTCACGAGAGGCTTGGGGATGGAGTCGGTGATCGGCCGCATGCGCGTGCCCAGGCCCGCTGCGAAGACCATGGCGGCTGCGGGGGGTCTGGCCGCTGGCGGGCTTGCGTTCGACATGCGTGGAGAATTCCGGGAAAGCGCGGCTGTTCAGGCCGAGACGAGTCGCGGCAGGTGACTTTTATACCAGCCCCGCACCTCGGCAAGCGCCGGATGGGTCAGGCTCTTGGCCAGGTAGTGCTCCACCCGGGGGATGTGCGCCAGATAGGCGGGCTTGTGGTCGCGCCGGTCGAGACGGGTGAAGATGCCCAGCACCTTGGTGGCGCGCTGCGCCCCCATCAGCGCGTAGGCGGTGGCGAAGCTCGCCATGTCGAAGCCGGGGTCGGCGCGGCGGCGCGCCAGCGCATAGTGGGACAGCAGCCGCATCTCCATGTCGTCCGGCACCGTGAAGCGCGCGTCCTGCAGCAGCGAGGCGACGTCGTAGGCCGGGTGGCCCATCACGCAATCCTGGAAGTCGATGAGGCCGACCCGCGCCAGCCCGGAGCGCTCCGGCAGCCAGATGAGGTTGGGCGAGTGATAATCGCGCAGCACCCAGGTCTGGCGCGCGCTCGCGATCTCCGCCAGCGCGCTGCGCCACAGCGACAGGAAGATCGCCTTCGCCCCGGAGGTCAGCCGCACGTCCGCCATGTGGGGCGCATACCATTCGATCAGCAGCTCGACCTCGATGAGCAGGGCGTCGAGGTCATAGGGCGGGATCGCGTAGGTCCGGCCCTCGGGGGCGGGGATCACCGCCGGCGTGTCGGAGGCGTGCAGGTAGGCCAGCACGCTGGCCGCGTCCGCATACCGTTCCTGCATCGGCGCGCCCTGGTGGATGACGCCGTCCGCCCCCAGGTCTTCCAGGATGATCAGCCCGGTGCGGGCATCGGCGGCGTAGATCTGCGGCGCCGAGAGCCCCTTGGCGCGCAGCGCCTCCGCCATTGCGATGAAGGGCGTGACGTTCTCCGCCAGCCGCGCGATGGCGCTGTACGACTTGCCGTAGCGCACCGCCGGGCCGTCGGGCCGCGCCGGGGAGATCATCAGGATGGCGCGGGAGCCGTCGGGCTTTTCAAGCCGTTCGTAGGCGCGCACGGAGGCGTCGCCCAGCATGAAGGTGCGCGTGGCGCTCTCCCAGCCGGACGCCTGCAGCAGCGCATGGACGCCCTTGGTGCGGGTGAGCCGCTCCGCCATGGCGCCGTGGCCCGTCAGCGTCGCCTCCCGGTAGCCGTCGCCGCGCCGGGAATCGATGGAAAGGGAGATATCGAGCCTGTCGGGCGCGATTCCGGCGCCGATACGGTCCGCCCATTCCACCAGCACGAGCGCGCCTTCGGCGGCTTCGTCCCAGCCCAGTTCGGCCAGTTCGTCGGCGGACTGGATGCGGTAGAGGTCGGCGTGCACGATCGGAAAGCGCTGCCCGTCGTAGATCTGCATCAGCGTGAAGGTCGGGCTCGGCGTCTCCATCTGCGGATCGTCGCAGAGGCGGCGGATGAGCGCGCGGGCGAACGTCGTCTTGCCCGCGCCAAGGTCGCCCGAGAGCGTGATCAGGTCGCCGGCTGCGACAAAGCTCGCCAGTTCGTCTGCGAGCGCGGCGGTCGCGGCCTCGTCGGGGAGGTCGAGACGCCATGTCGAGAGAGCGTTTTCGTCTGCGGACATGGCCGAACTGAACTCCTACTGGGCGGACGCTGCTTTGAGGGCCGCACTATGCGCCGGGAAAATGCACGTGACGATGGTGCCTTCCCCGGGCGCCGATTCTATTTGCACGCGTCCGCCATGCAATTCCACAAGCGAACGCACGATGGACAGGCCCAGGCCCACGCCGCGATGGCGCGCCCCCACGGTGTGGGAGCGGAAGCGCTCGAACACCGTGTCTAGCACCTCCGAGGGGATGCCGCGCCCCTGGTCCGACACCTTGAACACGATCTCGTCCCCGCGCCGCAGGGCCGCGAGCGTCACGGTCTGGCCTGGCGACGAGAATCCGATGGCGTTTGACAGCAGGTTGAACAGCACCTGCCGAACGCGCTTGGCGTCCGCCTGGAACGTGCCGATGCCGTCGAGGGCCACGATGTTGAGCGTGATGGAGGCTTCCGCCAGCCGGTCCTGCACGCCGCCCGCCGCGGCATGCATGGTCTCGGACACGTCGATCTCGCTGAGCGACAGCTCCAGCGCGTCCTCGTCGATGGTGGCGAGGTCAAGGATGTCGTTGATGATCGCCAGCAGCGCAGCGGAGGATTCCAGGATGTGTCCCGCGTACTCGCTCTGCTTGGGATTGAGCGAACCCACGGCGGCGTCGCCAAGGAGGTGGATGAAGCCGATGATGTTGGTGAGCGGAGAGCGCAGCTCATAGGAGACGTGGTGGACGAAGTCCTCGCGCAATTGCTGGGCGATCAGCAGCGCCTCGTTGCGGTCCGTCAGCGCACGCTGGAAGTTGGCCGCCGCCGTCACGTCCGAGAAGGTCACGAGGGTCGAGCCGTCCGGCAGGGGCGCGGTGGCGCAATCCAGAACGGTGTCGTTGGTGCGCCGGATGCGGCGCTCGAAGCCCATGCGGGTGTCGTGCAGGCCCGCCACGATGCTGCGCAGGTCGCCCCACATGGAATCGTCCGGGCACATGGCGCGGCAGCTTGCGATGATCTCGTCGACATGGGGCGCGCGCCCGCGGTCGGTCTCGGCGGCCTCCAAGGCCTTCTTCAGCTCCGGGCCCTCGAGGCCCCAGAGCTGCGAGAACGCGAGGTTGACGAGCTTCAGGCGCCCGTCGGTGCCGAACACCGCGACTCCCTCTCGCAGCGTGTCGAGGGTCTCGCCCTGCACGGTCACGAGCGAGTGGTATTGCGTCTGTAGCTTGTAGCTGTCGGTGACGTCGTCGAAAACGTACGTGACCCCGCCCTGGCTGTTGGGCGTGAAGACGACGCGCAGCATGCGCCGGTCCGGCAGATACCAGACCTGCTCGGTCGTCTCGGTGGATTGGTAGGCCGACATGAGGCCCGCCTTCCAGGCGCGGAAGTCCACCTGCTCGGGGAGGCGGCGCTCGGCGCGCAACCTGTCGAGGATTTCCGAATCCGTGGGCTTGCTCTCCAGCCAGGCGGCGTCGAGCGACCACAGCTGGCGATAGGCGGAATTGTGGAACACGAGGCGCTTGGCGCCGTCGAAGATCGCCACTCCCGTGGACAGCTGGTCGAGGGTGCGCGCGTGCGCCTCCATCTGGCGCGCGAGGTTGCCCCGCATGCCTTCCAGCTCGGTCTGGTCGACGGCGATCGCCAGCGCGCCCCCGGCGGACGGCGCGTCGGTGATCTCCAGCATGTGCCGCTGGCCGGCCACCACGGCGGGCGCCCGGCCGCGCCAGACTTCCCCGCGGTTGCGCGCTTGCGCGGCGGCCTCGCGCGCCGCCGTCTCCAGCAGTTCCGCGCCGCGCGCCACCGCGTCGTCCGCGTTGGGGGCCTCGACGGCCCGCGCGTAGGCGGCGTTGACCCAGACGAGCTTGCCGGCTGAGTCGCGCATCCATGCGGCGCTCGGCACGGCGTCCAGCAGGGCCCGGAACGATTGAATGTCCATCAGAGCCCGCGCATGGTTCTCGCGCAGGCGGGTCAGCTCCAGCCGGTCCCCGGCGACGTCGCGGATGCGCAGCACGGCGCGCCCGCCCACCGCGCGGCCCTCGGCCTCCACGTGCCGGCCGCCAAGCGTGGTGAGCCCCAGCCGGAAGCTCTCGCCCCGGCAGCGCAGCCGCTCGACGCTCGCCTCCAGCGATTGGGCCAGCTCCGGCGTCAGCCACGAGCCAAAGCCCAGCGGCCGGGCCTGCCCGGCGGCGTCCGCGATCAGCGACAGGTCGCCGGTGACGTCAGGCTCTCCGGAGGCCGCCCCCCAGGCGACGAGGATTTGCGGTTCGGCCGCAAGGAACACATGGGCGCGGTCGAGCGCGGTGCGCACGGCGCCCAGTTGCGACAGGAGCTGGCGTTCGCGCTGGAGCCAGCGCCGGCGGCCCGTCAATAAGAGCAGGGTGGTGGCGGTGGCGAGGATGACGACCCCCACGAAGGCCGAGACGCCCACGACGCTCTGGTGCGCGTGCGCCCGGTCGATGGCCAGAGCGCTCGTCGTTTGCGCCAGCGCGCTCAGGGAGAAGGACGACGTCAGGGGAGCCGCCCAGGCGGCGGCGAGCGAAAGCCGCACGAACCGCTGCGCCGCCCGCGCGCGTTCGTGCGTTCGCGTTCCCAGAGGAACGCCACCAAAGCGCCGCCGCCATCTCATGCTTTGGAATCCCGTCTCGAGTCAGCCCCTCCGCGCGTCCGCCTGGCCTCGGCGTACGTGCGAATCAGTCCAATGTATCTTCCCGCGGACAGATTGAGAAAGTGGTTAACGAAAGAGAAACGCCCCCGCGCGGCTGCACGGGGGCGTTCCTGTCTTGTACACTCTGCATCTAGTGGCCCGCTGCGCGCGGGCCACGAGACTCTCAATAGCGGTAGTGATCGGGCTTGTAGGGGCCCTGCTGCGGCAGGCCCAGATAGGTGGCCTGCTGGTCGGTAAGCTTGGTCAGCTTCACGCCGATCTTGTCGAGGTGAAGCGCCGCGACCTTCTCGTCGAGGTGCTTGGGCAGCGTGTAGACCTTCTTCTCGTACTGGCCCTGCTTGGTCCACAGTTCGATCTGCGCCAGCGTCTGGTTCGTGAACGAGGCGGACATCACGAAGGACGGATGGCCCGTGGCGTTGCCGAGGTTCACGAGGCGGCCTTCGGAGAGAAGGATAATGCGCTTGCCGTCGGCGAACTCGATCTCGTCGACCTGCGGCTTGATGTTGTTCCACTTCATGTTCTTCAGGCCGGCGACCTGAATCTCAGAGTCGAAGTGGCCGATGTTGCACACGATGGCGCGGTCCTTCATGGCGCGCATGTGATCGAGGGTGATCACGTCCACGTTGCCGGTCGCGGTGCAGAAGATGTCGGCGCGGGGCGCGGCGTCTTCCATCGTGGTGACTTCATAGCCTTCCATCGCCGCCTGCAGGGCGCAGATCGGGTCGATTTCCGACACCAGCACGCGGCAGCCGGCCTGGCGCAGCGAAGCCGCCGAACCCTTGCCGACGTCGCCGAAGCCCGCCACCATGGCGACCTTGCCGGACATCATCACGTCGGTGCCGCGGCGGATGCCGTCCACCAGCGATTCACGGCAGCCGTAGAGGTTGTCGAACTTCGACTTGGTCACCGAGTCGTTCACGTTGATGGCCGGCCACAGCAGCGTGCCGTCCTTCTCCATGTTGTAGAGGCGATGCACGCCCGTGGTGGTCTCTTCCGAGACGCCCTTGATGGCGGTGCCGCAACGGCCGTACCAGCCGGGGTTGGACTTCAGGCGCTTCTTGATGGCCGCGAAGAGGACTTCCTCTTCCACGATGCCGGGCTTGTCGAGGAAGGCGACGTCGCCGGCTTCCGCGAGCATGCCAAGGTGGATGAGCATGGTGGCGTCGCCGCCGTCGTCCAGGCTCATGTTGGGAGTGCCGCCGTCGGACCATTCGAAGATCTTGTGGGTGTATTCCCAGTAGTCCTCGAGGCTCTCGCCCTTGATGGCGAACACAGGCGTGCCGGCGGCCGCGATGGCGGCGGCGGCGTGGTCCTGAGTCGAGTAGATGTTGCACGAGGCCCAGCGCACGTCGGCGCCCAGGGCCTTCAGCGTCTCGATGAGGACGCCCGTCTGGATGGTCATGTGCAGCGAACCGGCGATGCGCGCGCCCTTCAGCGGCTGCTTCGGGCCGTATTCGGCGCGGGTGGACATGAGGCCGGGCATTTCAGTCTCGGCGATGTTGAGTTCCTTGCGGCCCCAATCGGCGAGCTTGATGTCTGCGACGACGTAATCGTTGAAATGGACGGTCATGAGTTTCCCGGGTCTGAAAAGGAGGTCGGACAGAGTGATCCGGAAGCCCCTATAGCAGCGCGCCGCGCCAAGCGCAACGCTGATATAAGGATTTCTTTATGTGGCTTGGGCCGGTTGGCGCGACGCGGAGGCCCCGGCGCGCAGTCGAAACCTGTGGAAAAGCCGCGCGCGTTTCCGCCCCAAAAGCCCCTCGGGCGGTCGCCCAAACTTAGGACAGGCGCCCCTAAAGCGCAGGTAAAGGCGCTGGCTGAATTAATGAAATCGCAATCCTAAGTGGGCACTTTCCATCCTCGGTGCAGTCACGAGTCGAGCCGGGTGCGAGCCTTCATGTCCAACGTCTTCGTCCTGCGGCCCGGCGCGGCTGGCGACCCCGCGCACGCCCGGAGCGCCACAGCGCCCCGCGGCCTGGACGACCGTTCTTCGAGGCGCGCCAGCGAGGACGCCCTCGTGCGCGGCGCCGAGACTGCGGCGTTGATGGCGGCCGTGAAGCGTCTGCATGAAACGTATTCGCACATGCCCCGCGACGAACATGAGGCTGTCGTCTCGCAGCTTCATCAGGCCCTCGACGAGAAGATCCGCGAGCTCGCCAGCGTACGCGCGACGCTCGTGCGCATGGAGATCGATCTCGAAATGATGCGCATCCGGCAGGCCCGCGCGCAGTAGCGGCGCCTGCCCCAGGCCCCGTCCGGCTCGCCGCGCACGGCGTTGACTAAGGCTATGTTTCGGGCGACCGTGAAATCCTGATTCGAACGTGTTCTCCATGGTTTGTGGAGGGTCGGTTTGAACAGTGCGGGCGTCGGGGTTGCGTACATGGTCGTTAGGGCAGAAAAAATTCCAGCGGATTTCATGATGATGACCCGCGGGGCCGGACGGCCGGCCGCGGACCTTCCCGCGCTGGCCGCCTCCGAGACGCGCCCGAACCCTGACTCCAGCTCGCCGGCTTGGAAGCAGTACATTCCGCGCGGCGCCGCCGACGGCCCCGCGAGGGCCGCCGACGCTCCGGCCGCCCAGGCCCAGTCGCCCAAGCTCGACGAGCCCGCGCTCGGCTATCACGACATCGCCCGCTACATCGGGCTGGCGTCTGAGAGCATCAACGAGCTGTTGCGGCGCAACGAGACGCTGCGCAAGCACTCTGACGAGACCATCGCGTCCCTGCAGACCGACCTTGAAACCGAGACGCTGCGCGTCGCCAATCTGCGCGACGAGCTGCACCAGACGATCGCCGACAAGGAGCGCGTGGTGGCAGAGAGCCAGCGCCGCATCCGGGAGCTTGAAGAGCTCGCCGGCTCGCTGTCGGCGAAGCTGGAGCAGTCGACCCGCGATCTGGAGCTTTCGGGCCAGTGGCTCAGCTATCTGACCGGCCAGTTGAGCGGCCAGTTGGCGGAAGCCGTGAAGCAGGCGGACGTTGTGCTGTCCGCCAAGTCCGCCTGAGGGCAAGTCCGGCCTGAGAGATCGCGTCCCGCGCATGAAAAAAGCCGGCCTCGTGGCCGGCTTTTCTGTTTCCGCCGCTCCTGGTCAGTGGCCGGTGGGCTCCGCCTCGCGGGTGGTCTCGAACAGGAACCAGATCCGCTTCTCGGTGTCGTCGATATATTCTTCCAGAAGGCTCGCGGTGGCGACGTCGTTGGCGTCGTCGCAAACCTCGTGGGCGTCCCGCATGGCCTCCGCCATGGCGCGGTTGTCGGCCAGAAGCTGCTCCAGCATCTCGCGCGGCGCCACGAACTCGCGGTCGTCGTCGGCGATGCGCGCCAGGCGCGAGATGTGGCCCACGGACCGCAGCGTCCGTCCCCCCAGTTTGCGCACCCGCTCGGCCAAGGGATCGGTGGTGGCGAGGATCTGCGCCGCGTGCTCGTCCAGCAGTTCGTGATAGTCGCGAAAGTGCGGGCCGCTGATGTGCCAGTGGTAGTTTTTGGTTTTCATGTAGAGCGCGAACGCGTCGGCCAGCAGCCCGTTCACCGCCTCGCAGACCGAGCGCACGGCGTTGTCGCCCAGATCGCTGGGGGTCGCGAGCCGGCTCGACGCTGCCTCGGACTTGCCTTCGCGCTTCTGTCCGCCCCGGCTTTCGCTCTTGTTTTCGCCCTTGCCGCTCTTCTTTGAAGACTGAGCCATGTCGTCGCCTTTCGGAAATCTGGCGCCAGCCGAGGTCCGGCTGGCGCTCTCGCAAACGCGCCGGGCCGGAAGGCCGTTCCGCGCGACTTGCTTTTTACGGCGACGGCGGGGTGTCAGATGTCGAGGACGACGTAGTCGGCTTCCACCGCGACCTGGAAGGTCTCGGCCATGTAGGGGCCTTTCACCAGGTCCTCGCCGTGCTCCACCTTCACGTTGAACTGGCGCACCCGCATGGAATTGGGGTCGCACCAGCTCTGGCCCGTCTTGATGTCGAACTCCCAGCCATGCCACGGGCACCGCAGGAACTCGCCCTCGCGCGTGAGCTTGTAGTCGTTGGGCCCGTCCGACAGCACGAGCCCGGTGACCACGCCCGCGCACAGCGCCGCGCCCTCGTGGGGGCACTTGTTGGCGAGGGCGTAATATTGTCCGCCGACGTTGAAGACGCCGATGTCCCGGCCCCCCACCTGCACGATCTTGCGGGAGCCTACTGCGATTTCATCCGCTTTCGCGACGACGTGACGCGCCATGCCTTCAGGTCCTGTCCTATGGTTGCGATGGAGACGACGCTCACGGCAGGCCGTAGAGCGCCTTTGCGTTGTCGCGGAAGATGGCGGAGCGCTGCGCGTCCGTGAGGCGCACGCGGATCGCCTGCCGCGGATCGTCGAAATCCCAATGGGGATAGTCGGTGGAGAACAGGATGCGGTCCCAGCCCAGCCACTCGAACACGTCGATCAGGTGCTGGGGATTCTCAGGCTCCTCGATCGGCTGGGTGGCGAACCAGAAGTGGTCGCGCAGGTATTCGGAGGGCCTGCGCTTGAGGTGCGGCACCTCCTTGTGCATGCGCTCGAACATGTGGTCCATGCGCCAGCCCAGCGCCGGGGCCCACGAGAAGCCGGACTCGATCATCGCGATGCGCAGCTTGGGGAAGCGCTCGAACACGCCCTCCATGACCAGGCTGACGGCGACCGCCTCCGCGCCCGTGCCGAAGGTGAAGTGCTCCTGCATGTAATAGGTCGGCCACCCGGCGCCCGAAGACGCATGGCCGCCCGGAATGGCGGCGGGATGCAGCCCCACGGGCATGCCGGCCGCCTCGGCGGCGGCGAAGATCGGCCAGTACTTGCGGCGCCCCAGGGGCTCGCCGGTGCGCGGCGCGATGATGATCTGCGAGAAGGCGGGATCGCCTGCGCGCTTCTCGATCTCCGCCACGGCCGCAGGCGGGTCTTCCGCGGTGACGACGATGCCGGCCCGCAGGCGCGCGTCCTTCTTCACCCAGGCCTCGATCTGCCAGTCGTTGGTGGCGCTCGCGAGCGCCTTGGCGAAGTCCTGGTTGCGCTCCTCCATGCCGCCCTTGCTGAGCGCCACCAGCATGCCGAATTCGATGCCGTTGGGATCAAGGTGCTGCGTGCGCATCAGTTCGTAGTCGGAGCCCGGAGGCCCCCCGGCGGCCGGATAGGCGTCGGCTCGCTGGCCGGCGGCCATCATGCGCGGCCACATGGTCTGCTCGACCAGCCCCTGGCGCACGTGCGGCCCGAAGGTGGACATGTGCTCGCGCCATTGGGCGGACAGGAAGGGGTGCAGGTCCAGCGCCGAGCGCTGGATGGGATGGATGTCGCAGTCCACCACCATGAGCTTCTGGGCGGCGCTTTGCTGGGTCTCGCGAACCGGAGCGTTCATCAGGCGGTCTCCCTCTCGGCGGACGTGGTCTGGAGAGAACCCGCGAGCCTGGGATAAGTCGCAAGCGGGTTGTCGTGGATGATGCGCTCGACCAGCGCCTCCGGCAGCCCGTCCGGCAGGGCGTCGTCGCCCTCGAACCGCCAGTGCGGATAGTCGGTGGAGAACAGCAGCATGTCGTCGCAGGCGATCTGCTCCAGCAGGCGCTGGACGATCCTCGGGTCGCGGGGCATGTCGAAGGGCTGCAGGGTCAGGCGCACGCGCTCGCGCACGATCTCGGCCGGCGAGCGGTCGAGCCACGGCGTCTCCGCCCGCATGCCGCGCCACGCCTTGGCGGTGCGCCAGAGCAGGGTCGGCATCCACGCCGCGCCCGGCTCCATGCACACGAGCTTCAGCGCTGGGAATTTCTGGAACACGCCTTCGGCCAGGAACGCGACGATCAGGTTCTCGAAGGCCGAGCTTTGAAGGACGTAGTCCTCGATCTGGTAGGAGGTCCAGCCCACCGCCGTGGGGGCGTGGCGGTAGGTGGAGCCCGCATGCACCGTGATGGCGAGGCCCGCCTTCTCGGCGGCTTCATAGATGGGCCAGTAGATCCGCCGCCCCAGCGGCGCATCGCCCATCACGGGCAGCAGCACGGACACGAAGCGCTTGTCGGCGGCGCAACGCTCGATTTCCGCAACAGCCAGCGCGGGGTTCTGGGCGTGGACGAGGATGGAGGCGCGCAGGCGCGGCTCCTTGTCGAGGCGCTCGGCGGCGACCCACGCGTTCACCGCCTTGCAGAACTCCGCCGCCATGTCCTCGTTGAACAGGGCCACCGCGCCGTGCATCACATGCCCGATGGCGAGGCTGAGTTCGAAGCGGTCCAGCAGTTCGCGCTGGATGCGCTCCAGATCGGCCCCGGCCCGGCCTTTCTCGTCGCGCCAGTCGGCTCGGGCGTTCTGCGGCGCGCGCGCCGGATAGCTCATGAGCTGGAAACCGCTGCGGTCGATGTAGCGATTGACGATCTGGTCGCGCCAATAGGGCGACATGTAGGGGAGAAGCCCGCGCACGTCCGGCGGAGCGAGATGGACGTCGCAGTCGATGGCGCCTGGGCGCGGCAGTTTCATTCGCGTTCCGTCCCTTGGCTGGGCTGCGCGCGCCACGCGCAAGCTCCGGTTGTCGGCGAAGGCCGCCCGGCGGCCGTTTTGTCCAGTATACAGGCCCACGACGCCCTTGCGCCAGTGCGGAACGCATGCGCTCGCATGTGGGCGCCGCCCATGCGGCGGGTGGGACCGAAAGGGGACTCTTTGCTCTTTGTGGCGGGCGGCCGATAGGCTAATTTGACGCGCATCAAGGGAGTGGACGCATCGCGGCGACGCAGACGCGCGAGGGTCCAGGACGGGAGGACGCAGGATGACGGGCGATCAACGAGACGGGGCCGCCGCGTGAGCGACGAAACCGCCGGAACCCTGGCCCCCGCGCGAGCGGCCAGCAACATGCAGGGACCCGGCCGCTGGAAGCTGGCGCTCGCCGGTTGGGTGACGGGCCGCGACGTCGCGGTCGCCGCCCTCATCCTGCTGCTGAGTTTCCTCGCCGTATATCCCCTCTCGATGCTGCTCTACGGCAGCCTGCATTCGACGCCGCCCGGCATGGCGGGCGAGTTCAACCTGAACGGCTACCGCTCGATCATGACGGCGGAGAACGCCGTCGTTCTCCTCAACACGGTCGGCATTTCGCTCGGAAAGACCATCCCGGCGCTGCTCATGGCGGTGCTTCTGGCGTGGATCGTCGCCCGCACGGACACGCCCTGGCGCGACAAGCTGGAAGTCCTCATCACGCTGCCCTTCTTCGTGCCGCCCATTCTCACCGCCATGGCGTGGGGCATGCTGGGCAACCCGCAGGTGGGCCTCATCAACCAGGTCTGGCGCTGGGCCACCGGCACGGACGGCACCATCATCAACGTCTATTCGTACTTCGGCATCATCTGGCACATGATCCAGTACTCGACGCCGTTCCTGTTCCTGTTCATCGTGGACATCTTCCGCGCCATGGATCCGGCGCTCGAGGAAAGCTCGCGCATGTGCGGCGCCTCGCGCTGGCGCACGTTCCGCAGCGTGACGCTGATGCTGATGCTGCCGGCGCTGACGAACTCGTTCATCCTCAGCTTCATCCGCGGCATCGAATCGTTCGAATCGCCGCTGTTCTTCGGCACGCCCGCCAAGATCACCGTCATCACGACCGAGATCTACAATTCCATCAACCACCGCGCGACGCCCGACTACCAGTACGCCACGGCCCTCAGCTTCGCGATTCTCGCGCTGATGTTCCTGCTGGTCATCTGGCAATGGCGCATGCTGCGCGGGCGCAGCTTCTCCACCGTCACCGGCAAGGGCTACTCGCCCAGCGTGATGAAGCTGGGCCCGTGGAAGTGGGTCACGTTCGGCTTCTGCATCCTGTTCTTCTTCATCACCGTGGTGCTGCCCATCGGCCAGCTCGCCATCGGCTCGTTCTTCCGTTTCTTCGGCTTCTACACGGCCGACATGCTCACGCTGGAGCATTACTCGGCGGTGTTCTCCAACAGCGAGATCTGGCGCGCCTTCGGCAACACCATGTTCCTTGGCCTCGCGGGCGCCACCGCCACCATGGCTCTGGGCGCCATCGTGGCCTACATCTCGGTGCGCACGAAGTGGCGCGGGCGCCGCGTCATCGACGCCCTCGCCTGGCTGCCCTGGATGATGCCCGGCATGGTGCTCGGCATCGGCTTCCTGTGGGCCTTCGCGATGCTGCCCGGGCCGATCCCGATCTACGGCACCATCTGGGCGCTGATGCTCGCCTACATCGCGCTGGGCACGCCCGTCTCGGTGCGCGTCATGTCGAGCGCCTATGCGCAATTGTCGTTCGATCTCGAGGAATGTTCGCGCGTGCATGGCGCGACCTTCTTCCAGACGCTCTGGCGCATTCTCGTGGCGCTCGCCTGGCCGTCCTTCGCGGTCGGCTGGGTGCTCACCTTCTTTGGCATCATGCGCGAACTGTCGGCCTCCATCCTGCTCTACTCGGTTGGCTCGGAAGTGCTGTCGGTGGTGCTGCTGCGCCTCTGGTCCAACGGCCAGGCGGAGCAGGTGAGCGTCATCGGCCTGTTCATGATGCTGCTGGTGATCGTGTTCCGCTGGGTGCAGTTGCGCCTCATCAAGAGCCGCATCAGCACGCTTTGATTTTATCCGGCGGACGCCCGCGCGTTCCCGCCGAGGGGGAAAAGAGACGACATGAGCGCAATCACGCTTGAAAACGTCAGCCGGCAGTTCGGTCCTGTCATGGCGGTCGACAATGTGAACCTGAACGTGGAGGCGGGCGAGTTCGTGACGCTGCTGGGCCCGTCCGGCTGCGGCAAGACCACGACGCTGCGCATGGTGGCGGGGCTGGAGCAGAACACCGGCGGGCGCATCGCCATCGACGGGCATCTGGTCAGCGACGCCGCCGCGGGCTTCTTCACCCCGCCGGAAAAGCGCATGCTCGGCATGGTGTTCCAGTCCTACGCGATCTGGCCGCACATGACGGTGTTCG
>JAQGJX010000223.1 GCA_028290405.1 Hyphomicrobiales bacterium | reverse complement strand
TCTTCACGCGGCCGCGGAGTCTTGAAGCGTCATCCTGCGGGAGTCGCGGCTCGCGTCCGCCGAGCGTCATCCCGGCGACGGCCGGGACCCACGGCGGGCCGGTTGAGCGTGCGGCCTGCCCTGCGTGGCGGCCTTCGCCGCCATGACGGCGGAGAGATTCAGTTCATCGGCCTAACCAATCGAAATTCACAAAACAATCGATTGGAACAATAATCCGCCGCCGCCTATCTCTCCCTCATGCCCGGCGGCGATGCGCTCTGGGCCAAGGTTCCTGCGGCGCAAGCCGCTCTTTCAGAGAGAGAAAAACCATGCTCGGCATTGGCGACAAGCTGCCCAAGTTCGAAGTCGTTGGCGTGAAGCCCGGTTTCAACCACCACGAAGAGAACGGCGTCAGCGCGTTCGAGACGATCACCGACGAGAGCTTCGCGGGGAAGTGGAAGATCGTGTTCTTCTACCCCAAGGACTTCACCTTCGTGTGCCCCACGGAGATCGCGGAATTCGCGCGCCTTTCGGGCGAGTTCGCGGACCGGGACGCGGTCGTCCTCGGCGGCTCCACCGACAACGAGTTCGTGAAGCTCGCCTGGCGGCGCGATCACCGCGACCTGAACAAGCTGCCAATCTGGCAGTTCGGCGACACCAAGGGCTCGCTGGTCGACGGCCTCGGGGTGCGCTCGGCTGACGGCACCGCGCATCGCTACACGTTCGTGGTCGATCCCGACAACGTCATCCAGCACGTCTACGCCACCAACCACAACGTCGGCCGCAACCCGAAGGACACGCTGCGCGTGCTCGACGCCTTGCAGACGGACGAACTGTGCCCGTGCAACCGCGAAGTGGGCGGCGCCACGCTCGCCAACGCGGCTTAAGGAGCCATCATGTCCATAGAGTCTCTCAAGGAGCGAATCCCGGACTTCGCCAAGGACGTCCGGCTCAACGTCTCGGGCCTCGCCAACGACGAGGCTCTGGCGCCGCAGACCAAGTGGGGCCTGCTGCTCGCCTGCGCCATCGCCACCCGCAATCCCGACGTGGCGGCGGCGTTCGACGCGGAAGCTTCCGCCCATCTCACGCCTCAGGCGCGGGATGCGGCGCGGGCGGCGGCGAGCATCATGGCGATGAACAACGTCTACTATCGCTTCGTGCATCTTGCTTCCAACAAGGAGTACGGCGCGATGCCCGCGAAGCTGCGCATGAACGTCATCGGAAATCCCGGGGTGCCGAAGGCGGACTTCGAGCTCTGGTCGCTGGCCGTGTCGGCGATCAACGGCTGCGGCATGTGCATCGACGCGCATGAAAAGGTGCTGCGCGAACACGGCGTCGAGAGCGCCGCCATCCAGGCTGCGGTGCGTTACGGCGCCATCGTGCAGTCGGCGGCGGTGGCGCTGGAAGCGGGGGCGCTGCAGGCGGCCTGACGGCCCCGCGAACGCGAGACGGAATGGCGGCGCGCTGCGAGGCGCGCCGCTTTTTTGCGTTGTGGACGCGGCTCGCCGTCCTGTGCCATCCTTTCGACCGGAACGGGGCGAAGACCCCGTGCGGAGCGAAACGACGGGCCATCGAGCCCAGGAGACCATGACGATGTCTATGGACCACACCTTTTCGCGCAGGCGCGCGCTTCAACTCGGCGCCGGGCTTCTGGCGCCGGCCGTCGTTCCGGGCGGGGCGTTCGCGCAGGAGACCGATTACCCCACGCGCGACATCCGGGTGATCTGCGCCTTCCCGCCCGGCAGCGGCGCCGACGTGCTGGCGCGCTTCTATGCGGAAGGCATGCGGCCGTATCTCAGCAAGCCCATCATCGTGGAGAACAAGGTGGGGGCCAGCGGCAACCTTGCGACCATCGCGGTCGCGAAGGCGAAGCCGGACGGCTACACGCTCTACATCCACGGCGGCAGCAGCGTCGCGGGCAACATGGCGCTGTTCAAGGATCCGGGGGTCGACGCGGCCAAGACCATCGAAGTGCTGGGCACCGTCAGCAAGCTGGGTTTCTGCGTCTCGGTCGCCGCCAGCAGCCCGCACAAGACGCTCGCCGACCTCATCGCCGTGCTGAAGGAAAAGGGCGAGAAGGGGAGCTACGCGACGACGGCCCCGACGGGGCAAGTCACGGGCGCGCTGTTGAAGGAGATGGCGGGGCTGAAGACGGTCGAGATCAACTACCGCACGGGCGGCGACACGCTGAACGACCTGGCGAGCGGCAGCCTTGATTTCGCGATGCTGGATTCGACCTTCGCGGTCGCGCAGGAGCGCGCCGGGCGCGTGCGCCTGCTCGCCATCGGCACGCGGGAGCGCCTGCAAGCCATGCCGGACGTCCCCAGCCTGCATGAACTCGGGTTCAAGGACATCAACGTCACCGGCTGGTGGGCGCTGATGGCGCCCGTGGGCCTGCCGGAGCCCGTCAAGAAAAAGCTGCGCGCGGCTTTTGCCGACATGGCGCGGGCCCCGAAGACGCTTGAGTTCCTGAAGACCGCCGCAAGCGACCCGTTCATCCTCGACGCCGAGCAGGCGCAGAAGTTCTTCCTGCAGGAGATCGAGGATTGGGCGCGCTACGTGAAAGTGGCGAAGATCGAAGTCAAGGGTTAGGGCGCGAAATCCCTCTTCCGCTTGCGCGCGACGCCATGAGCCGCAAGTGCTCCACTTTCCCGGGGCGGCGAAGCCGAACCCGGGACCCAGAGCCGCGAGACGC
>JAQGJX010000221.1 GCA_028290405.1 Hyphomicrobiales bacterium | reverse complement strand
AGGTGAATGCCCTCGATGCCCGAATAGCTGGCGTCGCGCTGGAGGTCGCGGTCGATCTGGTAATCGTTCGACGCGTTCGCCGCCAGGCGCCAGCGGCCCAGCCAGTCGCTGGTGTTGGGCAGGAACTTGTTGCCGATGGAGGCCCCCACGATGGGCGTGCCGTCCTTCATCTTGCGCAGGCCCGGCGTGTTCTTCTTCCATGACACGTGGAAGAACATCGTGTGCGTGTCGTCCATCGGCACCCAGGCGCGCGCGATGATGTGGTCGCTGAACTGCCCGTCCGGCGGGATCGTCCAGAACGGGAACATGTAATGCGCCACGCGCCAGTACGTGGAGCCGGGCTCCTCGGCGGGCCGATGCGCGGCGTACATCGTGCCCCAGTCGGTGTCGGCCACGTGATATTCCGGCGCGCGGTTGATGAGCGCGAGGCGGCCCAGGCTCGACTGGTCCACCACGTCGGGCGTCAGCGCGCCCATGTGCAGGAAGCTGAAATGCGAGGTGTCGATGTCGCCTTCCAGGCCCTGCAGCCAGTTGCATTCGCGCTGCACGCAGAACAGGTTCCGCTCGCCTTCGTCGGCCAGCGACACGGCCTCGAAACACGGCAGGCGCGGCGGCTCCGCGCGCTCGCCCATGTAGGTCCACACGATGCCGTTGCTTTCCTGAACGCGATAGGCCTTCGCCTTCACTTTCGCCGGAAACGCCTGGTGGGAGGGCACGTTCGGCATCTCGAGGCAATTGCCCTCCACGTCGAACTTCCAGCCATGATAGGAGCAGCGCACCCCGCCCTCCTCCATGCGCCCGAAGAACAGCGACGCGCAGCGGTGCGGACACCGGTGGTCCATGACGCCCACGCGGCCCTGGCCGTCCCGGAAGGCGATCAGCTTCTCGCCCAGCAGCATGATGCGCGTCGGCGGCGCCCCCGCCACAAGCTCCCGCGACATGGCGGCGGGAATCCAGTATTCGCGCATCATCCGGCCCATGGGCGTGCCGGGGCCGACGCGGGTGAGGAGTTCGCTTTCAGCGGCTGTTGTCACGGTCGGGACCTCCCTGCATAGGTGTCGCTTGCGCGCGCTTGCGGGCGCTCTTTGAGTTTCGTCACATTTACGTGCAGTGTTGACATTGTCAAACGAGAACAACGGCACCCGGGGAGGTCCGCGTGGACAGAACAGGACAGCTCAGCCGGCCCAAGCCCCAGGCGGGCGCGGCGCCGGACCGGACGCAGCGCGACGCGGAGCTTGAACAGGCGCTCGGCGAATACCTGTTCTCCCGCCTGGTGATCCCGCTGGCGACGACGCTGAAGCGGCTCGCCGCACTGGAATACAAGGCGCAGTACGGCCTCTCCCATGTGGACTGGACCATTCTGGCGCTCATCGGCGACGCGGGCGAGATCAGCTTCAAGGACCTCTCGCGGCTCATCGCGCTCGACTCAGGACAATTGAGCCGGGGGCTGAAGTCGCTTGCGGCCCGCGGCCTGGTGCTGCGCGCCAACCAGCGCACGTTCCCGCGCGAGCAGATTCTTTCCCTCACGCCCGAAGGCGCGGCGCTGTGGACCCGCATGCGCAAGACCGCCCGCACGCGCAACCGCAAGCTGCTCGAGGACATCCCGCTTGAAGACCTGCGCGGCTTCGCGGCCCTGGCTCAAACCGCCCACGCGCGGGCGCTCGCCATGCTTCAGGAGGCGCGGCCGGAGGCGAAAGCCGAAGCGAGGCCGGCGGTGAAAACGCGGGCGCGCAGCGCTTGACGCGCCGACCCTGAAACCGGATTGTCCGCGCCATCGAACAGGGACATCGCGCGGACGCGATGGCGGAGGGACGTCATGACACGGTTGGGCTTTCTGGCGGCGGCGGCTCTCGGGCTGATGGCGGCGACGGGCGCGGGCGCGCAGGAATATCCGTCGAAGACCGTGCAGATCATCGTGCCTTTCCCGCCCGGCGGCATCATCGACGCCGCGGCCCGCCAGGTGCAGCCGGAGCTTGAAAGAGCCCTCAAGCGCAGCGTCGTCATCGACAACCGCGCGGGCGCGGGCGGCGCCGTGGGGACGGCCGCCGTGGTGCGCTCCGAGCCGGACGGGCATACGCTGCTGATGGTCGCCTCCAGCCACGCGACGGCGCCCGCCGTGAACCCGAACCTCTCCTACGACACCGACAAGGACCTCGCGCCGGTGATCACCGTGGCGCGCGATCCCATGCTGTTCGTCATCGGCAACAAGGTGCCCGCCAAGACCCTGCAGGAGTTCGTCGCGCTGGCCAAGAGCAAGCCCGGGGCGCTGAACTATTCCTCGCCGGGCTTCGGCAGCCAGACGCAGTTCGTCACCGAGCTGTTCGGGACGGTCGCGGGCATGAAGCTGCAGCACGTGCCTTATCGCGGGGGCGCGCCTGCGTTGCAGGCCGTCGTGCAGGGCGACGTCGAGTTCACCGTGCTGTCCGGCCAGGTGACCCTGCCGCAGATCGAAGCCGGCACGCTGCGCGCCATCGCGGTCGGCGGGCCCACGCGCCACCCGCGCGCGCCTGACGTGCCGACCATCGGCGAGACCGGCTATCCGACCGTGGAGGCGATGCAATGGGTGGGCCTGTTCGCGCCCGCAAAGACCCCGCGCGCCATCATCGACCGCCTGAACGCGGCGCTCAACGAAGCGCTCGCCGACAAGGCTGTGGCGGCGCGCATCACCGCCGCCGGCCTGAGCCCCGCGGGCGGCGCGCCCGAGGACCTCGGGCGCGTGGTGACGGCGGAAATCAAGCTCTGGAAAGACACCGCCAAGGCCGCGAACATGAAGCTCGCGGACTAGGGCCGGGTTGAACGGCGAGCGGGCGGCCTATCGCCGCCCCGCCGCCTGCTCCATGAGGGCGCGCGCGTCCGCGGGCGCGGCGTCGCCCGCCCATGTGACGAACTGGTCCGGCCGCACGAGCACGAGGCGCGCCTCATAGGCTTCACGGCCCCCGGCCTGCGTGTCCCGGATGGTCTTCATCGGCACGCCCAGCGCCTGCGCGGCGTCTTCCAGCGCCCTCACCCCGTCCTCGGGCGCGTCGAACGCCAGCAGGGTGAACTCCATCCCCAGTTCCTCGAACACGTTGCGGCCGCTCGATAGCGGCTGCGGCGCAAGGTGGTGGCCCGCCCGCGCCTTGAACATGTGGACGCCGTGCGCGCCCGACTTGCCGCCCGGGGGGCCCAGCACGACCCGGGATCCTTCGTAATTCGGCTCGTAGCTGTGCGCGCGCTTGCCGCCTTCGTTGAACCGGTCGTTCCAGACGCGCTCGAACTCCTCGCGGTTCACGTTCGGGTTGTAGCGGTGATAGAACTCCCCGTCGGCCTTGATGCGCGCGGCGATGAAGTCTTCGCCCGTGTCCTTGAACACCGGACGGCGCTCGTCGCTGTAGGATTGCAGCAGGGTCTCTCCGCCCCAGCCCTTGAGGGCGGCGGCCAGCTTCCAGCCGAGGTTCGTGGCGTCCTCGAGGCCGTTGTTGAGGCCGAACCCGCCGTAGGGAGGATGCGTGTGGGCGGCGTCGCCGGCGATGAACACGCGCCCCTCGCGATAGCGCTCCGCGACCGACACGCGCAGGTCCCAGAAGCCCTTGTAGTCGATCTCGCACGCGAACTCGAAGCCGGCCGATTCCTGGATGAGGCGGTGGAAGTCGAACTCCTGCGTGGCGGCCTCGTCCGGCACCGGGGCGTGGAAGAACCAGCCCTCGCCCACGTCGATGCGGCCGAAGAACTGCCAATAGCCGTTCAGCTCCGGCGCCATGACCCGGTAGGTGGAGCGCTGCGGAAAGCGCTCGAGGCCCTCGTGCAGCTCGCGCGAGCGGAACACCACCAGCGCCATCTGCTGGCCGAAGTCCGTGCCGTCGCGCTCGATGCCCACCTGCTCGCGCACCAGCGAGCGGCCGCCGTCGCAGCCGACCACGTAATCGGCGGTCAGCGTCATGACGCCCGGCTGGGCGGTCTCGCGGCCGTCCTGCGTCACGCGCACGCGCGCGCCCTTCTCGTCCTGCTCGATCCCCGTGGCCATCCAGCCCATGTAGCTCGAGACGCTCGGCAGGGTCGCCATCCTGCGGCGCAGCACCTCTTCGGTGCGGTATTGCGGCAGGCGGTCGTTGGCCTGGAAATAATAGTCGCGCACCACTTCGCGCCCGGCGGTGGACTGCCAGTATTCGCTCATCAGGTTGCCGTAGGCCACGACCTCGCCGATCGGGTAGCCCTGCGGCATGGCGCGCGCGGCGCGCAACTCGTCCACGATGCCCCAGAAGTAGAAATGCTCCAGCGTGCGCTGGGTGAGGTTCTGGCCCTTGGGGATGTTCTGCAGGCCCGTGCGCCGCTCCACGACCGCGCAGGAGATTCCTCGCAGGCCCAGGTCCACGGCGAGCGCGACGCCCACCGGGCCGCCGCCGACGATCACAACCTGGTAATGCTTCTCCATCGCGCCCGTCTCCGCCCTGCTCGTTTGATGACGCTTTGTCACCATGCGGCGTTGACTAAGTCAATTCCGGCGAAACGTCGCGGGAGGCTCAAGGGTCGCGCAGCGGCGCGCCGAACACGAAGCGGCTGAGCGCGACCGCGTTCGCCAGCGGGATCGCCACGCAGGCGGCCGCGATCCCCGCCAGCGGCGGCCAGCCCAGCACGCCGCCCGTCAGCGCCGGCGCGGCGACGGCCGCCAAG
>JAQGJX010000198.1 GCA_028290405.1 Hyphomicrobiales bacterium | reverse complement strand
GACGGCGTGCTCGCCATGTGGCTCGCGCTCGTCGCGCCCGCCGTGCTGCGGCTGGCGGGGGCGCGCGAGGAGGTCGCTGGCGACGCGCTCCCCCTCACGCGCAAGATATCTTCCGCCGTCGGGCTGGCGCAGATCGTCCTGGTGGAGCGCGCGCCCGGGGGCTGGGCGCCGCTCGCCACCGGGGATATTGCTCTGCTGCATGGCGTGCGGGCGGAGGGATTCCTGCTCATTCCCGCCTCGAGCGAAGGGCTGGCGGCGGGCGACATCGTGCGTCCGCTCCCGCTGCCCGGCATCAGGAGAGCATGAGCGATGAGCGCGCCGCCCAACAGGGCCGACCTTCAGCAAGAGCAATTCCTCAGCGTGCTCAGCCGCGAGGATGCGCTTGCGCGGTTTGAGGGCGCGCTGTTTCCGCGCGCCCTGCCCACAATCGAGGTCGCGCTGCTGGACGCGCTGGGCCTCCCGCTGGCCCACGACGTGGCCGCGCCAGTGGACGCGCCGCCGTTCGACCGCTCCAACGTGGACGGGTTTGCGGTGCGCGCCAGCGACCTGGCCCGCGCCGGGGAGGGCGCGCCCGTGCGCCTGCGGCTCAACGGGGAGAGCGTGCATTGCGGCGACGCCCCCCGGCTGCCGGTGACGCCAGGCTCCGCGACGCCGGTCGCCACCGGCGCGCCGATGCCGCGCGGCGCGGACGCGATGGTGATGGTGGAGCACACGCACCTCGTAGGCGATGGCGAGATCGAGGTGGTGCGCGCCGCGGCTCCCGGCCAGTTCGTGTCGTTCGCGGGTTCGGACATCGCGCGCGGGGAAACGCTTCTGCGCGCGGGCGTGGCGCTGGGCTCGCGCCAGATCGGCATGCTCGCCGCAGTGGGCGTCGGCCGCGTAAGCGTGGTCCGCAAGCCGCGCGTGCGCGTTCTGTCGACTGGCGACGAACTGGTGCAGCCCGGCGGCGCGCTGCGGCCCGCCGCCATCTACGACGTCAACGGCCCCATCGTGGCCGCCGCAGTGGCGGAGAACGGCGGCGAGGCGCTGTTCTGCGGCGCCGTGGGGGACGACGAGGCCTTGTTGCGCGAGGCCATCGCGGCGGCGTTCGCCGATTGCGACATGCTCATCCTGTCCGGCGGCACCTCCAAGGGCGCGGGCGACCTCACCCATAAGCTGGTGGCGGGCCTCGGGGCGCCGGGAATCGTGGCGCACGGGGTGGCGCTGAAGCCCGGCAAGCCGCTGTGCCTTGCTGTGTGCGAGGGCAAGCCGGTGGTGATCCTGCCGGGATTTCCGACCTCCGCCATGTTCACCTTCCATGACATGATCGCGCCCGTTCTGCGGCGCATGGCGGGCCTGCCGCCCCGGGCGGAGGCGCGCGTGTCCGCCACCCTGCCGGTGCGCGTCGCGTCCGAACTGGGGCGCCGGGAATACGTGATGGCGTCGCTCATCGAGGGGCGCGACGGCCTCAAGGCCTATCCGGCCGGCAAGGGCTCGGGGGCGATCACGTCCTTCGCGCAGGCGGACGGGTTCGTGGCGGTGGACGCCCTCGCCGATCATCTGCCCGCAGGCGCCAGCGTCGAGGTGGCGCTGTTCACCCCCCATGTGCGCCCACCCGATCTCGTCGCCATCGGCAGCCATTGCGCGGGGCTCGACGCCGTCACGGCGCCGCTCGCCGGCGCGGGCCTCAACGTGCGGACCATCGCGGTCGGCAGCCTCGGCGGGCTGGCGGCGGCGCGGCGGGGGGAATGCGACATCGCCCCCATGCACCTGCTGGACGAACAGACCGGCCTGTGGAACCGGCCTTTCCTCACAGAAGGGCTGGAGCTTGTGGAAGGCTGGCGGCGCTTGCAGGGGCTTGTCTTCCGCCCGGGCGACGCGCGCTTCGAGGGATTGAGCCCGCAGGACGCCGTCGCCCGCGCGCTCGCGGATCCCGAGTGCCTGATGGTGAACCGCAACCAGGGCGCGGGGACGCGCATCCTCATTGACAGGCTGCTGGGCGGCGCGAAGCCGGACGGCTATTTCAACCAGCCGCGCTCGCATAACGCGGTCGCCGCCGCCGTGGCGCAGGGCAGGGCGGACTGGGGCGTCGCCATAGAGCCGATGGCGAAGGCGTACGGGCTGGGCTTCGTCGCGCTCACGCAGGAGCATTACGACTTCGCGCTGGTGACCGCCCGCAAGGATCGCCCTGGCGTGCAGGCCTTCCTGCAATCGCTGGCGAGCCCGGACACCCGCGCGGCGCTGCGGGCCCTGGGGTTCGAGGCGTAAGCGCCGCGGGACGGCACGAAAAGTTCCACGCCCGCGCCAGCCCTCAAGGGGCGCTTCAATTCGCCACGGCGCTTGCGCACACTCGCCTCATCCCCGGCCGCGCGTACCCCGGGCCGGGGCTGCGTCTCGCGTTGCGTGGAGTTTGGTCATGAATCCTCTCGCGTTACTGGGCTTCGCGTGCGCGAGCGCCCTGTCTTCCCTGCTGTCCTTCGCGCCCGCCCGCGCGCAGCCGGCGCCCGTCTCCGAGAAGGAGGCGTACGCGATAGGCCTGGAGGCCTATCACTACTTCTATCCCCTGATCACGATGGACGTGACGCGGCGCGTGACCACCAACCACGCGCCGGGGGCGAAGCCCGGCATGGGGCCGATGAACATGTTCCATCACCTGCGCGCCTTTCCGGACGTGGAGTTTCGCGAGGTGGTGCGGCCTAATTTCGACACGCTGTATTCGTCCGCCTGGATCGACCTCACGCAGGAGCCGATGATCGTCTCGGCGCCCGACACCGGCGGCCGCTATTTCCTGCTGCCGATGCTGGACATGTGGACGGACGTGTTCGCCGCGCCCGGCAAGCGCACCAGCGGCACGGCGGCCAAGAGCGTCGCGCTGGTGCGGCCCGGCTGGCAGGGGCAATTGCCCGCCGGCGTGGAGCGCATCGTGGCGCCCACGCCCTATGTGTGGATCATCGGCCGCACGCAAACCAACGGCCCGCAGGATTATCCCGCCGTCCACAAGGTGCAGGACGGCTATCGCATCACCCCGCTGTCGCGCGTCGGCCGCGCCCCGGCGCCCCCGAGCTTCGTGGCCGATCCGTCCGTGGACATGAAGACGCCGCCGCTGGAGCAGGTGAACGGCATGCCCGCCGCGCGCTATTTCAGCTACGGGGCGGAACTGACGAAGCTGCATCCGCCGCACGCCACCGACTGGTCGCAGGCGGCGCGGCTGCGGCGCATCGGCATGGAGCCGGGCCGCAGCTTCGACTTCAACAAGGCGCCGGCCCCGGTGAAGGCGGCGCTGGAGCGCGCCGTGCAGGACGGCCAGCGCATCATGAAGGAACGGGTCGCGACCCTCGCGCCCGTGGTCAACGGCTGGCAGATGAACACCAGCGCCATGGGCGTTTACGGCAACGACTACCTGAAGCGCGCCATCGTGGCGCAGGTGGGACTGGGCGCCAACCAGCCGGAGGACGCCATCTATCCGCTTGCCATGGCGGATTCAGCCGGCAAGCCGCTGGAGGGCGGCGCCCGCTACACGATCCGCTTCGCCAGGGAGAGCCTGCCGCCCGTGGACGCGTTCTGGTCCATCACCATGTACGACCAGCAGGGCTTCCAGATATCCAACCCGCTGAACCGCTTCGCGATCGGCGACCGCGACGCGCTGGCGTTCAACCCGGACGGCTCGCTGGACCTCTACGTCCAGCCCGCGTCGCCGGGCGCGGACAAGGAGAGCAACTGGCTGCCCGCGCCCCCGTCGGGCGCGCTGGGCCTGACCATGCGCATGTATGCGCCCCGGCTGGAGGCGCTGGACGGCAGGTGGGCGCCGCCTGTGGTGACGAAGGCGGAGTGAGCGGGGGCTTAGCCTTGTCCGGCCGGTGAGCGCATGATAAAGCATCCAATATTATTTATATTTTATTGGATGTTACATGTCTGAATTGAAGTGGACGACATCGCACACGGTGAATGTTCTCGGCTACGACATTCCATCTGTCGAAGTTCTGCCGGACGGATTCAATCAAGGAAATACAATTGTCATCAACACGCAGGTGATGAGGGCGCTTAAATATTTCCTCTATCCATTGCATTCGCTCAAAGCGGACTTGCTGATGGGCGGTTTTATCAAGCGCCATACTGGAATATTGATTGAGCGGTATCTCGACGCCGAGACGGTTTTCTTGGACGCCGGCTGTGGCGACATGGCCCTGCGTCGTTTCCTGCCCCGCACGACGGCGTACAACGCTATCGATCTGTTTTTGAAAGATTTTCATATACAGAGGGCGAAAAGGTCGGGAAACGCGAACATCCTGCACGCATCGCTCACGGACATTCCGCTGGAGTCGAACAGCGTGAACTTGATCGCGTCTACTGAGGTGTTTGAGCACATCCCCGACGTAGGGAAGGCGATCCAGGAATTGCACCGGATATCCATGAACGGCGGAATGCTCGTCGGCAGCATTCCGAATAATTACTGCTACAAATACGATAAAAAAGGAAAGCATCCGGCGCATTGCAATGACTGGACGTGGGCGGAGTTCCTAGATTTCATGACCCGGAACGGATTCAGTCTAGTGCATAGCCACATGGTCGGCCGCTGGTTGGACCTTCCGATGTGGCTCACGAAGCAGAGCTACCAACTGCCGTTCTCGCAGGCCAAGGAATACCACAACACCAATTTCATCTTCGCCTTCAAGGTCGTCAAATAGGGCTGCGTGGCCAAGCGCAGCAGGGCCGGTCAGGCTCGCAGGCTGCGATCCGCCGCAAACCCGCTATAACCCCAGCGCGGGACGAATCTCTCAACCCGCGCAGGAGCGCCTTCGTGGAATTCGAGAATATCTACGGCGTCCCGGATGCGGCGCTGGTCGAGACGGCGGCTGGCGCGCGGCAGTTTTCGCCCCTTTCGCCGGGCGCGCTGTCTCTGGCGGACGCGCCCGCCGGTTCGTTGAACGGGCTCGCCATGCTGGCGCCGCCCGGCACCGTCGAGCGGCGCTACGCGATCGCGCTGGCGTTGCGGGCGCTGGCGCCCGGCGCGCCGCTGGTGGTGATGGCCCCCAAGGACAAGGGGGGCTCGCGCATTTCGTCGGACCTCGCGCTCCTGGGCTGTGAGTCGCAGGAGAGTTCGCGGCGCCATCATCGCATTTGCGTCGCCACTGGCCCCGGAGACGCGCAGGCGATCGCCGCCGCGGTGGAGGAGGGCGCGCCGAAGTTTCTGGACGACCTGCAGATGTGGTCGCAGCCCGGCGTGTTCAGCTGGAACCGGGTGGACCCCGGCAGCGCCATGCTGCTGGAGCATCTGGCGCCCATGAACGGCAAGGGGGCCGACCTTGGCTGCGGCATCGGCGTGCTGGCGCGGGCGGTGCTCGCCTCTCCCAAGGTGTCGCAACTGACCATGGTGGACATCGACGGGCGCGCGGTCGAAATGGCGCGCCGCAACGTCACGGACCCGCGCGCCAACATCGTGTGGGCCGACGCGCGCTCGGCGCCTGCGCTGTCGGGGCTGGATTTCGTTGTCATGAACCCGCCGTTCCACGAGGGCGGGCTGGAGAACCAGTCGCTCGGCCAGACGTTCATCCAGCGGGCCGCCTCGATCCTGCGGCCCTATGGCAATTGCTGGCTCACCGCGAACCGCCACCTTCCGTACGAGACGATCCTGAAGCCGCTTTTCAAGAAGGTGACGCTCGTCGCGGAAACCGGGGGGTACAAGATTTTCCAGGCGCAGAAGTGAGCAAGGTTCCGACCGTCCGGCTGGACAAGCTTCTGACCAATCTGGGCTACGGCTCGCGCCGCGAAATGCACATCGCAGGGCGTCACGGGCGCATCGCGATGGACGGCGCGCCGCTGGCCGACATCGAGCAGCGGGTGCCGCTGTCGCCTGAAACGGCGGCCCGCCTGACGTTCGACGGCGAACCGCTCGATCCGCTGCCCGGCATGGCGCTGATGCTGAACAAGCCGGTAGGCGTCACCTGTTCGCACAAGGACGTCGGCCCGCTGGTCTACAGCCTGCTGCCCGAGCGCTGGCGGCGCCGCGAGCCGGCCGTGTCCGCCGTGGGGCGGCTCGACAAGGACACCTCCGGCCTGCTGCTGCTGACCGACGACGGCGCCTTCCTGCACCAGGTCATCTCGCCCAGGCGGCACATTCCCAAGCGCTATCTGGCCACGCTGGCGCGCCCGCTGCGCGGCGACGAGGGGGCGATCTTCGCCTCGGGCGAACTCATGCTCGACAGCGAGGACAAGCCGCTGCTGCCGGCGTTTCTCGACGTGCTGTCGGACACGGAGGCGGCGCTGACGCTGACGGAAGGGCGCTACCACCAGGTGCGCCGCATGTTCGCCGCCGTGGGCAACCACGTGACCGCGCTGCACCGCGAGTCGGTCGGCGGCCTGAAGCTGCCGGACGACCTGGCGCCGGGAGCTTTCCGGGTGCTGGACGCGCAGGAGCGGGCGGCTGTTCTTGCGGTTTAGCGGCTGCTTCGGGGTCGGCCACGGCGGTTTGCAGGGTTGAGCCAGACCCCGCCCTGTCCCTCCCCTGAGGGGAGGGAACGCACTGATTGCGGGATTGAGTTGGGTCGAGGGCGAGACCCTCGCGCCGCTCCCCCCGGCGGCTTGAGTGATCGAGCCATCGCGCCCCGAACCTTCCTTGGCGCTTTGTCCCGCAGGCGCTATATTCACCCATACACACCGCTTGAGGAGACGCGCATGCTTGCGAGTGACGAAGACATTCTGGCTCGCGCCGAGGAATGGCGGAAGGCCGGCAAGGGCGTCGCCATCGCGACAGTCACCGAGACGTGGGGCTCGGCGCCGCGGCCCGTGGGGTCGCATCTGGTCATCGACGAGGACGGCAATTTCCTGGGCTCGGTTTCGGGCGGGTGCGTCGAGGGCGAGGTCGTCAGCGAGGCCATGGACACGATCGGCGACGGCAAGCCGCGCATGCTGGAGTTTGGCGTCGCCGACGAGGCGGCGTGGCGCGTGGGGCTGTCGTGCGGCGGACGCATTCGCGTCTATGTTGAAAAGGTGGACTGATGCGCCTCGATCTTCTCTCCGCCATGAATGTCGAGCGGGCGGCGCGGCGCGCCTGCGTGCTCGTGACTGAACTCGAGGGCGGCGCGCAGCGGCTCGTGCTGGCGCAGGACGTGGAACGCGACCCGCTGGCCGAGCAGCTCGACGCGGCGCTGCGCTCGGGCAAGAGCGGCGCGATCGAGCATGAGGGGCGCGCCTGCTTCCTCACCGTACAGGTTCCGCCGGTGCGAATCGTGGTGATCGGCGCCGTCCACATCACGCAGGCGCTGGCCCCCATGGCGCGGCTCGCGGGTTTCGACCTCACCATCATCGATCCGCGCACGGCCTTCGCCACCCCCGAGCGCTTTCCGGACGTGAAGCTGATCGCCGAGTGGCCGCAGAACGCGCTCCCCGCCATCGCGCCGGACCGGTACACCGCGATGGCGTTCTTCACTCATGATCCGAAGATCGACGATCCGGGCCTTGAGGCGGCGTTGTCGGCGGAGTGCTTCTATGTGGGCGCGCTGGGCTCGCGCAAGACGCACGGCAAGCGCGTCGAGCGCCTGAAGGAGAAGGGGTTCGCGGATGCGCAGATCGCCCGCATCCGCGCGCCCGTCGGCCTCGACATCGGCGCCGTGAGCCCGGCGGAGATCGCCGTGTCCGTGCTGGGCGAGATCATTCTGGCGCTGCGCAAGAAGCCGTTGCGGGCCGATGCGCCCGCCAGGGCGGGAGCGGCGACTTGAAGTTTGGCCCCATGCCGGTCGCGGACAGCGCGGGCGCCATCGTGGCGCATTCCGTGCGCCTCGAGGGCCTCGTGCTGAAGAAGGGCGACCAGGTGCGCAGCGAACACGTCGCGCTGCTGCAGGAGGCGGGCGTGCGCGAAATCGTCGTCGCGCGACTGGAAGACGGCGACGTGGGCGAGGACGAGGCGGCGGGCCTGCTGGCGCGCGCCGTCTGCGGCGCCAACGTGCGGGTCGAGGCGCCGTTCACCGGTCGCTCGAACCTGTTCGCGCAAAGCGCCGGCGTGCTGGTCGCCGAGCGCGCCTGCGTGGACCGCATCAACGAGGTGGACGAGACGATCACGCTCGCGACCCTGCCGCCCTGGCGGGTGGTGGAGGCGGGGGAGATGATCGGCACGGTGAAGATCATTCCGTTTGCGGCGCCCCGCGCGGCGCTGGACGCCGCCATCGCGGCGGCGACGCCGCCGTGCGTCAGCGTAGCGCCGTTCCGTCCCATGCGGCTGGGAATCGTCTCGACGCTGCTGCCGGGGCTGAAGCCCGCCACGGTGGCCAAGACCCTGCGGGTCATGGGCGAGCGGCTGGCCCCCATGGGCTCCAGAATCGTGGCGGAAGTGCGCACGGCCCACGAGGCGGACCCGCTGGCGGACGCCATCGCCACGCTGGCGCCCGCCTGCGACATGGTTGTGGTGTTCGGCGCCTCGGCGATCACGGACCGGCGCGACGTCATCCCCGCCGCGCTGCTGAAGGCGGGCGGCGAGATCGTGCATTTGGGCATGCCGGTGGACCCCGGCAACCTGCTGCTTGTGGGCAAGCTGCACGGAAAGCCAGTGCTGGGCGCCCCGGGCTGCGCGCGCTCGCCCAAGGAGAACGGGTTCGACTGGGTGTTGCAGCGCCTCCTCGCAGGCGTCGACGTCACCGCCGCCGACATCCGCCGCATGGGCGCGGGCGGGCTGCTGATGGAGATCGTGCAACGGGGCCAGCCGCGCGAAGGCGCCGATGGCTGACGCCGCGCCCCTCGCGTCGATCATCCTCGCGGCGGGAAGCTCCACGCGCTTTCGCGGGACCGATCCGCAGGCCGCCACCAAGGCGGTCGCGCTGCTGGACGGCGCGCCGCTGGTGCGCCACGTGGCGCAGGCGGCGCTCGCAGCGGGGCTCGGCCCTGTGATCGTGGTGACGGGCTTTGGCGCGCAGGACGTGGCGCGGGCGCTCGACGGATTGCCCGTGACGCTGGCTCACAATGCGGATTTTGCGAGCGGTCTGGCGTCCTCGCTTCGCTGCGGCGTGGGCGTGGCGCCAGCCGAATGCGCGGGCGCGTTCGTGCTGCTGGCGGACATGCCGCGGGTGAGCGCCGCGCTGTTGGGCGCGCTGGCGCAGGCGTTCCGCGCGGCGCCCGGCGCGCAAGCCGCCGTTCCGGTTCACGCCGGCGCATGGGGCAACCCGGCGCTCATTGGCCGCGCCGTGTTCGCCGACGTCATGAACCTCGAAGGCGACGAGGGGGCCCGCCGCGTGCTGCGCGGACGGTCCGGGGTGGTTGAAGTTCATGTAGAGGATGAAGGCGTGGCGCTGGACGTGGACACGCCCGAAGCGCTTGCGGCGCTGGGGCGGGACGAGGGGACTTTGTCCCGCCGAGATTGAAGCTCACGCTCTGCGAGCGTCATCCCCGCGAAGGCTTGGATCCATGGCGGGCCATGGAGTACGCGGCGGGGAAGCGGCCATGCGCGCCGTGAGGCGCACGGTCCCGTTGGCTGCCCCTAAAGCAAATTCTGCCCGCGAAAGCTCGTGTGGCCGTTGCGGCCCACGATGATGTGGTCGTGCAGGGCGATGCCGAGCGGCTTGGCGATGGATTGCAGGTCGGCCGTCATGCGGATGTCGGCGGAGGAGGGCGTGGGGTCGCCCGAGGGGTGGTTGTGCACCAGGATGAGCGCGGAGGCCGCCAGCTCCAGCGCGCGCTTCACCACTTCGCGCGGATAGACCGGCGTGTGGTCCACGGTGCCAGAGCCCTGCACTTCGTCGGCGATGAGGAAGTTGCGCTTGTCGAGGAACAGGATGCGGAATTCCTCGCGGTCCGCGAAGGCCATCGCGGTGCGGCAATAGTCGATCACGTCCTTCCAGGAGCCAAGCACGGGGCGCTGGCTGATGGCGCCGCGCGTCAGCCGCCGGGCCGCGGCCTCGACGATCTTCAGGTCCAGCGCGGTCGCCTCGCCGATGCCCTCGACCTCCATGAGCCGTTCCGTGCGCGCGCCGATCACCTCGGCGAAGGAGCCGAAGCGCGCGATGAGCGCCTTGGCGAGCGGCTTCACGTCGCGCTGGGGAATGGAGCGGAACAGCACCAGCTCCATCAGTTCGTAGTCAGGCATCGCCTGTTCGCCGACTTCCGCGAAGCGCTCGCGCAGACGTGTGCGGTGCCCCTTATAGTGCGGGTCTTCGGCGCGCTTGTCAGCGGAAGGAGATCCCTCCCGCGCGCTCATCGAAGCGATTGCCCCGGCGTGTAGGGCGGGCGGTGCATGCCGGCGGGCGAGAGCGTGAAGATTTCGCAGCCCGTTTCCGTCACCGCCACCGTGTGCTCGAACTGGGCCGAGAGGGAGCGGTCTCGCGTCACGGCGGTCCAGCCGTCCGGGAGGATCTTCACCTGCGGACGTCCGAGGTTGATCATGGGCTCGATGGTGAAGAACATGCCGGGCGTCAGCGTCACGCCTTCGCCCTGGCGGCCGTAGTGCAGGATGTTCGGCTCGTCGTGAAAAAGCTGGCCGAGTCCGTGGCCGCAGAAATCGCGCACCACCGAGCAGCGCTCGGATTCCGCGTATTCCTGGATGGCCCAGCCGATGTCGCCCGTCGTCGCGCCGGGCTTCACCACGTCGATGCCGCGCATGAGCGATTCGTACGTGACCTCGATCAGCCGCTCGGCGCGGCGGTTCACCTCTCCCACGCAATACATGCGGCTCGAATCGCCATGCCAGCCGTCGACGATCAGCGTCACGTCGATGTTGACGATGTCGCCCTCGCGTAGGGGCTTGGCGTCCGGGATGCCGTGGCAGACGACGTGGTTGATGGACGTGCAGATGGACTTGCGGTAGCCGCGATAGCCCAGGGGCGCAGGGTAGGCCTTGTGATCCATGGCGAAATCGAACGCCAGCCGATCCAGCGCGTCGGTGGTGACGCCGGGCTTCACGTGTTCTGCCATCACGTCCAGCGCAAGCGCCGCCAGACGGCCGGCCTTGCGCATGCCCTCGAAAGCCTCGGCTCCGTGGAGTTTGATCTGGCCGGTCTTCCGGCTTGGAGCGAGCTCCGCGTCAACAAACGACATTATGGGTTCCAGTGAATGAGGCTGGGCGGAATCTAGGCGAAAAGCGCGGGGACGCAAGTGCGCTGGCGCAATTGCCGCCGCTTGCGCGCAAGCCGCCGGGGCGCGCGCCCGTCACTGGCGCCCTTCAGCGGGAGCATGCTAAGAGCGCTGGACGCAGCGCCTTGCTGCCCAAGGCGGTCCCGTGCCGCCGCAGCCCATGGCCAGCGCGACTCTATGCCGAAAACAACGTCCAACGATCTCAGCCCGTTCGGCCATTACGCTCCGCAGCCTTTTCTGAAGCGGATCCTGAAATGGACGCGGGCGGCGAGCGCGGACTGGGCGGGCATGCGCCGCGCGTTCGTGCTGCGCGCCATGGGGCTCCGGGCGCTCGGCGGCAAGCCTGTGGACACCGAGGCGCTGGGCGCGTGGATGCGGCTCTATCCCTACAACAACGTCTGCGAGAAGCGCATCCTCTTTACGCCGCAGTACTTTGACCCCGCCGAGCGCGATCTGCTCGCCAGCCGGATCACGCCTGACTTCACGTTCATCGACGTGGGGGCCAACATCGGCGGCTACGCTCTTTTCGTCGCCGCCCACGCCGGTCCGCGCGCGCGGGTGCTGGCGGTGGAGCCGCAGCCCGAGATCTTCGAGCGGCTCGTCTACAATATCCGGCAGAATCCGTTCGCGACCGTGAAGGCGATCGATTGCGCGCTGGCGGACGAGGACGGCGAGATCACGCTGTTCCTCCCCCGGCACAATCGCGGCGAGTCCTCCATGCGCATCGTCCATGCGGAATCGGACGGCACGCGCATCCGCGTTCCGGCGCGCACCATGCTCAGCGTGGTGGAGGCGGAGGGCTATGAGCGCATCGACGCCTTGAAGCTCGACGTCGAAGGCGCGGAAGACCTGATCCTCGAGCCGTACCTGCGCCATGCGCCGCAAGCGCTGTGGCCGGCGCTCATCCTCATGCAGCACACCCACGGCCGCTGGGCCATCGACCTGCCCGCGCTCATGGCGGAGCGTGGCTATCGCGAGGTGCTGCGCACGCGCCAGAACGTCGCGTACGTGCGCGGCTAGACGATGGGAATGCGTCGCACGGGCTCGACGCCCAGGGGCGACACGTCGCACGCCACCGCCAGCGCTTCGACCCCGGCGGCTCTGGCGTCGTCGAAGGCGCGCGCATAGGCCGGGTCGACGTCGCGCGCCAACGTGAAGCGGTCCGCCTGCATCTGCACAAGGAAGATCACGCAGGCCCGCGCGCCCCCGCGCACCATGGCGGCCAGTTCGCGCATGTGCTTTGCTCCGCGCGCCGTGGCGCAATCGGGAAACTCGGCCAGGCCCGGCTGGCGCATCATGTGGACGTTCTTCACCTCCACGTAACAGGGCGGGGCGCCTTCGCGCTCCAGCAGGAAATCGACGCGGCTCGCCTCCCCGTATTTCACTTCGCGGCGCAGGGTCGGCCAGTCGCTGAACTCATGAAAGAAGCCCGCCCGGATGGCGTCGCCCACCAGAGCGTTCGGCAGCGCGGTGCTGACGCCGACGTATTCGGGCCCCCGCCCAAAGTCCGTCTCCACCACTTCCCAGGAATACTTCAGCTTGCGGGCGGGGTTGTCCGAACGCGACAGGAACACGCGCCCCTCCGCCGCCAGCAGCCCCAGCATCGCGCCCGGGTTGGCGCAATGGGCCGTGACCTCCTCGCCGTCCTCCAGCCGCACGTCCGCCAGGAAGCGCTTGTAGCGACGCAGCAGCCGGCCGGGAATGAGCGGAGCGGGAAAGCGCATGGCGTCACGGCGCGAGGGGCAGGGCGGCTATCGTCGCCATGGGCAGGATGAGGCGCATGCTGAGAGGCAGGGCGATAAACCCGTGCGCTTCGTAAAACCGCTGCGCGCCTGCGCTCGCGGCGTCCGTGACGACCATCGAGGACCCCACGAGGCCGGCGTTCTGGAGCGCTGAGCGCAGGGCGTGCCCGAGCAGCGCGGAGCCCAAGCCCCGGCCTTGGTCGTCGCGCGAAATCGCAAGCCGCCCCAGAAGGGTGGCGCTCACGAGCGGGTAGCGGGGCAGGCGCTTGCGGGCGGCCTCGGGAACGGCGCCAGGCTCCAGCGCGGTCGCGCAGAGCGTATAGAAGCCCACGACGGCGCCAGGCGCGGACGGCCGGACCATGACGAACACTGCGTTAGCCTTGCGGCGCATGTCCTGCGCCGCTTGTGTTTGCAGGTATCTGTCCAGCGCTTCGTCGCCACACCGGAAAGCAGCCCGGTCATGATCCTCAAGCAGCGGGCCAACCCGGAACTCGGGCCCGCCGGTCATGAACCTATGCGGTCGCGGGCGGCCTTGAAGGCGTCGCGGAGGCGGGCGTTCGGCTCCGGCGGGCTGACGAGCGCATCGAAAAAGACGCGGCGGTCCGCTTCGGCCAGCGCCAGGACCTCGCTGGCGGCGAGCGACTTGCGCGCGGCCTCGGTCACGGCGCCGAGGCAGAAATCCGTCAGGCTCCTGCGCTCGAGTTCCGCCGCGCGTGCGACGAGAGATCGCGTTTCGCTGTCGAGCCGGAAGGCGAGCCGTTCCTCCCGGAGCGCCTTCCGGCCAGTTTTCGATGGGGATTGAGGCTCGGCGGCCTTGAGGAGCTTGGACATGGAGAGTTATGTACGCCTGGTGTTCGCACATTTCAACCGACCCACGCCGCGCACGTGCGCGCCGGACGCGCTCTGTCCCGTTTGACGCCCGGACGGGGATGACGCCGCCTTTTCCCTTGCCAAGCCCGGTTCCGCTTCCCTAAAGCAGGCGCAGGAGCGCCACATGACCGCACAGCCCAAAACCATCACCGCCGCTATCCTCGTCATTGGCGACGAAATTCTCTCCGGCCGCACCAAGGACCAGAACATCGGCTACATCGCCGAATACCTCACCAACATCGGCATCGAACTGCGCGAAGTGCGCGTCGTGCCCGACGTGGAGGAGGAGATCGTGGCCGCCGTGAACGCGCTGCGCACGCGCTACGGCTACGTGTTCACCACCGGCGGCATCGGCCCGACCCATGACGACATCACCGCCGAGTGCGTCGCCAAGGCGTTCGGCGTGCCGATCGACGTGGACGAGCGCGCCGTCGCGTGCCTGCTGACGCGGATGAAGCGCGAGGACCTCAACGAGATGCGCCTGCGCATGTGTCGCATCCCGCAGGGCGCGGACCTGATCGAGAACCCGGTTTCGGCCGCGCCCGGCTTCAAGCTTGGCAACGTCATGGTGATGGCCGGAGTGCCGCGCATCATGCAGGCCATGCTCGACAAGGTGGCCCCGACGCTCGACACGGGCGTGAAAATCATCGCCGAAACGCTGGAGGCGCCCATCCCGGAGGGCGTCTACGCGGCGGGCCTGAAGGAGATCGCGGAGCGTTTCCCCAGCCTCTCCATCGGCTCTTATCCTTCCTTCGGCCAGGGCGGCCCGCGCAACCAGATCGTGCTGCGCGGCAAGGATCCCGTCGAACTCGCCAAAGCGTCCGCCGAGGTCTCGGCCCTCGTCGCGCGCCTCATTGAACAACGCGCCACCAACTAGGACCATTTTCCATGAGCGATGCAGGCAAGGCGTTCCCCGTCTCGTGGGACCAGTTTCACCGCGACGCGCGCGCGCTTGCGTGGCGCCTGAACGGCTTCGGACCGTTCAGCGCCATGGTGACCATCACCCGCGGAGGGCTGGTGCCCGCCGCCATCGTGGCCCGCGAGCTTGGCATCCGGGTCATCGAGACCGTCTGCATCGAGAGCTACGACGGCGAGATGCGGCAGGGCGAACTGCGCGTCCTCAAGAGCATTTCGGAGAACGTCTCCCAACTGGGCGACGGCAAGGGCGTGCTGGTGGTGGACGATCTCGTGGATACGGGCGCGACCGCCAAGCTGGTGCGCGAGATGCTGCCGAACGCGCATTTCGCCACCGTCTACGCCAAGCCGCAGGGCCGTCCGATGGTGGACACGTTCATCACGGAAGTGTCGCAGGACACCTGGATCTTCTTCCCATGGGACACGGGGCTCGCCTTCGTGCCGCCGATCGCCCGCAGCGACGTCAAGGGCTGAGGCTGCGCGGCGCGTCCCGGGCGCGCCGCCCGCGCGACCATTCGTCAGCTTTTGCAAATGGTTGCGGACGCTTATAGGAGCATCCACGGAGGATGTTCCCATGAGCGAAGCCAACGGCTCCAGGCCTGAGCCCCGCGTTGTCAACCGCCCGCCGCCGCCCGGAGCGGAGGCTGGCGTGGACGAGGCGATGATCCATCGGCTTGTGCACACGTTCTACGATCGCATCCGCGCGGACGAGACGCTGGGCCCGATCTTCGCCGCGCAAATTTCGGACTGGGACCCGCATCTGGCCAAGATGTGCGACTTCTGGTCGTCGGTGGTGCTGATGACGCGCCGGTACGATGGCCGTCCGGTGCCCGCCCACATAAAGATCCCGGGGCTGGAACACGCGCATTTCGAACACTGGCTGAAGCTGTTCGAGCAAACCGCGCGCGAGGTGTGCCCGCCGGCCGCCGCCGACATCTTCTTGGACCGCGCCCAGCGCATCGCCCAGTCGCTGCGCCTGTCGCTCGATTTCCACCGTGGGGTGCTGCCCCCGCTGAAGGCGCCGATCCGGGCCGGGTGACGGGCGGCGCTATTTATTCTGCGAACATGGGAGCGTGGCTCTCTGCGCACGTCATCCCGGCGGAGGCCGGGACCCATTCAGGCCGGATTGAACGTGCGGCCCGTCGTGGCGCTAGTGCGCCCGGCTGACGCAGAACTCCACCACGTCGAACAGCGCGCGCTTCCAGTTGGAGGCGGGGAACAGCTCCAGCGCGTCGCGCGCCATGGCGCCGTAGTGGCGGGCGCGTTCGATCGTGTCTTCCAGCGCGCGGTGGCGGCGCATGGTGGCCAGCGCCGTCTCCAGATCGCCCTCGGCTATTTCGCCGCGCTCCAGCGTGCGGCGCCAGAACTCGCGCTCGGCGTCGTTGCCGCGCCGGAAGGACAGCACGATGGGCAGGGTGATCTTGCCCTCGCGGAAATCGTCGCCGACGTTCTTGCCCAGCTTGGCGGCGGACCCGCCGTAGTCCAGCGCGTCGTCGATGAGCTGGAAGGCGATGCCGAGGTTCACGCCATAGCTGCGGCAGGCGGCCTGCTCGGCCTTGGGGCGGGCGGCGAGAATCGGGCCGACCTCGCACGCGGCGCCGAACAGCGCGGCGGTCTTGGCGCGAATGACGGCGAGGTAGGCGTCCTCCGTCGTCTCGGTGTCCTTGGCGGCGGAGAGCTGCATCACCTCGCCTTCCGCGATGACGGCGGCGGCGGTGGAGAGCACGTCGAGCGAGGGCAGGGAGCCCACCTCGACCATCATCTTGAAGGCCTGGCCCAGCAGGAAGTCGCCCACCAGCACGCTGGCCTCGTTACCCCACAGCATCCGGGCGGCGAGCTTGCCGCGCCGCATGTCGCTTTCGTCCACTACGTCGTCGTGCAGCAGCGTCGCGGTGTGCATGAACTCGACGGCGGCGGCGAGCTTGATGTGGCCCTCGGCGCGGTAGTCGCACAGGCCAGCGGTCGCCAGCGTCAGCATGGGGCGCAGGCGCTTGCCGCCAGACGAGATGAGGTGGTTGGCCACCTCGGGAATCATCGTCACGTCAGAGCCGGTGCGCGTCAGGATCGTCTGGTTGACGCGCTCCATGTCGGACGCGACGAGCGCCACCAGACGCTCGACGCCCGTCTCCGGCGAGGCCTCTTCGAAAGGAACCACGACACCCACGGCGAAACCCCTGTCCGGCGAAGCAATCGCGCCCGCTTTCAAGCTCTCATCTCACGCGCCATGTAAGCGCGGGTCTTGCACGCCCGGCGAAAGCCGTGCGAGTTTCGCCCTCATCGCACGCCCCACAAGGGCGCGCAACTTCAGGCGTTACGCGTGGGCAGATGATCGAGATCATGCGAACCAACGATCTTGTGCTCATTTCCGCCGTCGAGGCCATGCTGGCCGGGGCGGAGATCGGCTATTTCGTAGCCGATACGCATATGAGCGTGCTGGAAGGATCGGCGGGCTTCCTGCCGCGGCGCATCCTGGTGGAGCGCGACCGTCTGAAACATGCCGTGCAGGTGCTCACCGCCGCAGGCTATGGCGCGGAGCTTGCGCCGCGTGGATAACGCGCCGCTGGCGGAAGACCGCATCCTGGACGGACGCCTGACCTTGCGCCAGCAGGCCGCGGGCCATCGAGTGGGAACGGACGCGGTGCTGCTCGCCGCCATGCTGGACGAACCCTCGGGCCTTGTGGTGGACGCGGGCGCGGGGGTGGGCGCCGTGGGGCTCGCGGTGGCCTTGCGGTCGCCGCGCGCGACGGTGCGGCTGGTGGAGCGCGACCCCGCTCTGGCGGAGATCGCGGCCCAGAACGTCGCGCTCAACGGGGTCGCGGACCGCGTCGGCGTGGCGGCATGCGACCTGCTGTCGCTGGGCTCGCGCAGGGCTGCGGGGCTCGTCAACGGCGGCGCTCAGGCCGTGTTCACCAATCCGCCGTTCTACGCGGCCGCGCAGGTGCGCGCCTCGCCCCACGCGGGCCGGGCGGCGGCGCATGTTCTGGGGGCGGGGGGACTGGAGGCGTGGCTGCGCGCTTGCCTGGCGCTGCTGGCGCCCGACGGCCGGCTGGCGATGATCCACCTGCCCGAGGCGCTGCCGGAGATCGTCGCGGCGTGCGCCGGCCGGATCGGCGGCCTGCGGGTGATGCCGGTGCACGCGCGCGAAGGCGAGGACGCCCGTCGCATCCTCGTGAGCGGCCGCAAGGGCAGCCGCGCGCCCCTGGCGCTGGCCCCGGGCCTTGTGCTGCATGACGCAAACGGCCGGTTCACGGCGTGCGCGCAGGCGCTTCATCGGGGCGAAGCGCTCTTGCCCGAGGCATGAACGCAAAACCGCCGGCCTGATGGGCCGGCGGTTCGACGATCGTGAAGCGGGGGTGCTTAGCGCCAGTAGCAGACGCGCTTGCGGACCTTCCGCCAGCCCCACGGGGTGGCGACCCAGCGCTTCTTGATGACGCAATGACGGCCGTAATAAACGGGCGCGTAGCCCCCGTAGTAGACGGGGGCGGCGTAATAGCCCCTGCGCACATGCCTGCGGGGCGCATAATAGGCGCGCGGCGCGGGGCGATAGAAATTGCCAGAGACCGCTGGGCGGAACGCGCGGGGGCCTGAGAAGTGCCGCGGGCCCGAGAAGTGCCTGGGGCCCGAGAAGGACCGGGGCGCCGAGAAGCCGCGGGACACGTGGCCGCCGCCGCCGCGCGCGCCATGGCCGGGCCGGGCCGACGCGTCTTCGAACGTCATGAACGCGCCGCCCGCCAGCATGGCCGCCGCAAGCGCGGCGCGGCGTGCGAACCGGAAGAAATCAGTCATCGCCTTCACTCCTGACGGGGCCTGCCGGCCCCTTTGCGGGGGCGGGATCGGCCCCTGTGTAATCAAGACTGTAACATCGCCGCTGAACGCTGCGTGAGAGGATCGTTCATCCGATGTTCATCTTTGGTTAAGGATGCGGGGCGCAGGTCCCGCGCCCGCCGCCGCGCTGGAGGATTGCCTTCCCGCGCAAGTCCATTAGGTTGCGCGCACGCCAGACACCCTTGCCCGAGGCTTTCATGTCCGATCTTTCCCGCCCGTCTTCCTCGGGCGCCGCATCCCTCGACCCGGCCCGCTCGTTCCAGGGATTGATCCTGACGTTGCAGCGTTTCTGGGCGGAGCAGGGCTGCGTCATCCTGCAGCCGTACGACATGGAAGTGGGGGCGGGCACGTTCCACCCCGCGACGACGCTGCGCTCGCTGGGCCCCAAGCCCTGGAAGGCCGCGTACGTGCAGCCCTCGCGCCGTCCCAAGGACGGCCGCTACGGCGAGAACCCCAATCGCCTGCAGCACTATTACCAGTTCCAGGTGATCCTGAAGCCCTCGCCGCCGGACCTTCAGGACCTCTATCTGCGCTCGCTCGCGGCGATCGGCGTCGACGCTGGCTTGCATGACATTCGCTTCGTCGAGGACGACTGGGAAAGCCCAACGCTGGGCGCCTGGGGCCTGGGCTGGGAGTGCTGGTGCGACGGCATGGAGGTGAGCCAGTTCACCTATTTCCAGCAGGTCGCGGGCATCGAATGCACGCCGGTCTCCGGGGAACTCACCTACGGGCTGGAGCGCCTCGCCATGTACGTGCAGGGCGTCGAGAACGTTTACGACCTGAACTTCAACGGCGGCGAGGGGGCCGGGAAGGTCACGTACGGCGACGTGTTCAAGCAGGCCGAGCAGGAATATTCGCGGCACAATTTCGAGCACGCCGACACGGCGCTGCTGTTCCAGCACTTCAAGGACGCGGAGGCAGAGTGCAAGTCGCTGCTTGCGCGCGGCGACCGGGGCGAGCGGCACGACATGGTGCTTCCGGCTTACGACCAGTGCATCAAGGCCTCGCACCGCTTCAACCTGCTGGACGCGCGCGGCGTGATCTCCGTCACCGAGCGGCAGAGCTATATCCTGCGCGTGCGCGAACTCGCCAAGGCGTGCGGGGCCGCATGGCTGAAGACGGAGGCCGGCGGCGCGTCGGCGTGACGCGCGCCTGTCCTCTTGCGTTCAGGCTCGCCGGCAGGCAAAGCTTGGAATCATTCGAAGGTGAAGAGCCGGCCAGAAGCCGGCCGCCGCTCGATTCACACGAGGAAACGTCATGACGCACCCCATCGCGGCCCAGAAAATGCCCTATCCGACCGATGTGGAAGAGGGAAAGAGCTACGCCTGGTGCGCTTGCGGCCTCTCCAAGAAGCAGCCCCTCTGCGACGGCTCGCACAAGGGCACAGGGCTTGCGCCCATCCGCTACACCGCGACGCGCAGCCAGAAGGTCTATTTCTGCGGCTGCAAGGAGTCCGTGAACCGTCCGCTGTGCGACGGCACGCACGCGAAGATCTGAGCCGCGTCCGCAACCCGCTTCGGGCGCCCCTTAACCCTGCGCGCCGGGAGGCGCGCGGTCCAAGGGCGCACTTGCGCTTTCTCCCTTTCATATCCCGCTTCCCCGGACGCGACGCGATCCGGGGCCGAGGGCGAACGCTCAGTCTCGCGGCTCTGGATCCCGGGTCCGCCGCGCGGCCCGGGAAAGTGGACACGGCGTCGAAACGCCGCGCTGAGGGACGTTTCTACCCCTTCGCCTCGATCCCGGCGATCTTCACGTACTCGGCCCACTTGGCGACGTCGTCGATCATGCGCTTCTGGGCTTCCTCGGCGGAGATCACCAGCGGGTCTCCGGCGAATTGCGCGAGCCAGGTGCGGGTTTCGGGCAATTGCGCCATCTGGGTGAACGCCGCGCCGATCTTGGCGCGGATGGGGGCGGGCACGCCCTTGGGCGTCAGCGCCCCCCACCAGCCGACCACGTCCACGCCCGTGACGCCCTGCTCGTGCATGGTGGGAATCTCGGGGGTCGATTGCATCCGCTCCTTCGACGAGAGCGCGATCACCCGGATCTTGCCGGAGCGGTGCAGCGGCAGCGCGAAGATCGGGTCGTACATCGCGTAGTCGATATGGCCGCTTTCCAGATCGTTCAGCGAGTCGCCGGCCGTGCGGTATTGCACCTCCACCACGGGAAGGTTGTGGAACTTCTTGAGCATGGCGCCCGCCACCTGGCCCGTGGGGGCGGTGGTGCCGTAATTGGCCTTGTCGCCCTTCTTGCGCACGTGCTCCACAAGGTCCTGCACGGTCTTGAAGGGGCTGCTTGCCGCCACTGAAACCGTGAAGGGCAGGGTGCAGACGCTGGCCACGACGTCGAACGCTTCCGCGGCGTCATAGCCGGCGTTCTTGAACAGCGCCATGTTGCCCGCGACCGCGCTGGGCGCATGAATGTAGATCGTGTAGCCGTCCGGCTTCGACTTTGCGACGTAATTGGTCGCGAGATTGCCGCTGGCGCCCACGCGATTGTCGACGATGAGCGTGCCCTTCAGGAACGGCCGCATCTTCTCGGTGAAATACCGCACGAACACGTCCGCTCCGCTGCCCGCCGGAAAGGCGCACACCATGCGCACTTCGCGCGACGGATAGGCGTCGGCGGATTCCTGCGCCAGCGCCGGTCCGGCCTTCAGGCCAAGCGCGCCCAGCGCAAGCGGCGCTCCGGCGCGAAGGACGTCGCGGCGCGTTGCGGCGAGTTTCCGGGTGGTCGAATCCGACATGGCGCTGGCTCCCTTGATGATCCGTCTGCGCGGAATGCGGGGAGCTTCGATGCTGCGGCGCGATTTGGCAAGGGGGTGGGGAAGGGGGGGTGGCGAATGGCGAATGGCGAATAGCGAATAGGGAGTTGGTTAAGGCTGGGCATGCGCGCCGGGAGGCGCGCGGTCCAAGGGGGCGGACCGCGCGCCTCTATTCGCTACCTTCACTTCAATCCCGGCGCATACGCCCTCGTGCGGTCCGCCACTGTTTGCGGCACGTTCATCGCGGCGCTGACCAGCGCCTGCATTTCGTCGCCGCTGAGGCCCTCGAGCTCCAGTTTCAGCTTGTCGGCCTCCGCCTCGAACTCCGGGTCCTTGAGCATCGCCATAAAGCCTTCGCGCAGCGCGCGGGCGCGCTCGGCGGGCACGCCCGGCGGGGCGATGAACGCGCGGCCGATCTCCGTGCTGCTGGCGATCAGCCGCAGGATCGGCTTGTCCTCTTCACGGGGCACGAGATCGGCCACCACCGGCACGTCGGGAATGCGATGGTAGGGCTTGAGGGCGATGGTGAAGAGGAAGCGCACCTTGGCGTCCTTCACCCAGCCCTGCTGGTCGAGGTACTCCCAGCTCATGGAGCCCGAGCCCTGGATCTCGCCGCGCTCCATGGCGAGGCCCTGGTCGGGTCCGCCCGTGTAGCCGCGCACGATGTTGAACTTCGAACCCGCGAGGTCGTTCAGCGCGGCCGCCGTCATGGACGCCAGGCCCGTGGGGCCCTCGGCGCCAAGCGACAGGGTCGTGCGCCGCGCGTCCTCGAAGGTCTGCGCCGGAGCGCTCTTCCACACGACGCCATAGCCCCGGAAGGCCGCGATCCGGCCGACCCAGGTGTAGAGATGGGGCCGCGCCTCCGCGTTCTGCTCCAGCACTTTCGACAGGTACGCGGACGGAAGCGTGATTCCCATCGCCGTGCCGTCCTTGGGCGCGACGCTCCACACCCAGTCGAGCACGCGCACGCCCGAAGCGCCGGGCATGTTCTGCGCCACCAGGTTCGGCTTGCCGGGCATGTGCTTGCCAAGGTGGCGCGCCATCAGCCGCCCCGCCAGGTCGAAGCCGCCCCCGGCGGGCGCCCCGATGGCGACCGTGATGGTCTTGCCGCGCCAGAAATCGTCCGGCGCCTGCGCCCGGGCCTGCGGAATTGCGCACGCGAGGCCGAGCGAAACCCCGGCGCCCAAGGCGCTTGTCATCCTCCCCATGTCGTCCTCTTCGTTTGAGTCCTGCGCTCATTGTAGGAAGCGCCGGCGCCTTTCGTCCACTGGGCGATGCGGCGCCTCATGCATGGTCGTGACTTCGGCTCTGCAAAATGGCAAAAGGACCGCATCGCCCCCGGGCTTGACGGGAAATGACATGAACGTCGTCGAAAGCATCCGCCGCCAGCTCACGCCCATCCATCCGGAAGGCTATATTTTCATTGTCGCTTTCGCCATAGGGGCGCTGATCCTGCACTGGATCTGGTCACCCCTGGGCTGGATCGGCGCTCTGCTCACCCTGTGGTGCGCCTATTTCTTCCGCGATCCCGTGCGCATGACGCCGCTGGACGATTCGCTCGTCGTGGCGCCGGCGGACGGCATCGTCTGCTCCGTCGGCTCCTACGTGCCCCCGCCGGAGCTGGGCCTTGGCGAACTCGCCATGCCGCGGGTCTCCATTTTCATGTCGGTGTTCGACTGCCACGTGAACCGGACGCCGGTGAACGGCCGCATCACCCGCATCGGCTACAAGCCGGGCCTGTTCGTCAACGCCGACCTTGACAAGGCGAGCGAAGACAATGAGCGCAACGGGCTGGTCATCGAGACGCCGCGCGGCCAGTTCGGCGTGGTGCAGATCGCCGGGCTCGTGGCCCGTCGCATCCTGTGCTTCGTGAAGGAAGGCGACGCGCTGGTGGCGGGCGACCGCATCGGGCTGATTCGCTTCGGATCGCGGGTGGACGTCTACATGCCCGCAGGCGGCACGCCGCTGGTCACGCTCGGCTCCAAGTGCGTGGCGGGCGAAACCGTCATCGCGGAATTCGCCACGGGCGACCGCAGCCGCATGTTCAAGAGCGGCTGAGCGCAAACGCTGCTGAGGGGATGCACATGAGCCAACCGGACCACGGCGGCGAGCCGCTGCGCCCAACGCCCCCCCGTCGCGTGCGGCGCTTCGTGCGCGTGCCAATGCGGTACGTGCTGCCCAATCTGGTGACGCTGCTGGGCCTGTGCCTTGGCCTCACGGCGATCCGCTTCGCCGTGGAGGGCCGGTTCGAACTCTCGATCCTCGCCATCGCGGGCGCGGCAGTGCTCGACGGGCTGGACGGGCGTCTCGCGCGCGCCCTCAACGGCACGTCCCGGTTCGGGGCGGAGCTGGATTCGCTGGCCGACTTCATCGACTTCGGCGTCGCGCCCGCGCTGCTGCTGTATTTCTGGACCCTGCACGAGATCAAGACGGCGGGCTGGTTCGCCGTCATGGTCTATGTCGTGGCCTGCGCGCTGCGGCTGGCGCGTTTCAACGTCGCCATCGACGATCCCGACAAGCCCAAGTGGTCGGCCCAGTTCTTCGTCGGCATGCCCTCGCCGGCCGGGGCCGTGGTGGTGCTGCTGCCGATCTACCTGCACCTGTCGGTGTTCCACATGCCGCGCAGCCCGGTGCTGGCGTCTCTGCTGATCTTTTACGTGCTGCTGGTCGCGTTCCTCATGGTCAGCCGCATTCCGCACTTCTCCGGCAAGCAGATGGGCCGCGTGCCGCGCGAATACCTGCTGCCCGTCATGCTGGGCGTGGTGGCGGGCATCCTGCTGCTGGCGAGCTATCCCGCCGAGGTGCTGGTGGTGCTGACGCTTCTCTATCTCAGCCTCATTCCCTTCGCGTGGAAGCGCTACAAGGCTTACGCGAAAGCGGACGCCGACGCGGCGGCCGCCGTCCCGGCGCAGACCGTGGCGGGGCCGCTCGACGGCGGTTGACGCAAGGTTGCCATGGCGCTCAGCCGCGCCAGCGCCTATATAGACGGAATCGTCCGGGCGCCACGCTGCGTCCGGCGCCTTCTGCGCAGTTCACAAACGGCGACGCGTGCTTTAGGGTCCGCGCGAAATCACGGGCGCGCTGCTGCGCCGCCGCTACACATATGGGTATTCATGGCCAAAGAAGAATTGCTCGAGTTTCCGGGAATGGTCACCGAACTCCTGCCGAATGCGACCTTCCGGGTGAAGCTTGAGAACGAGCATGAGATCATCGCCCACACCGCCGGAAAAATGCGCAAGAACCGCATCCGCGTGCTGACAGGCGATCGCGTTCTCGTTGAAATGACGCCTTACGACCTCACCAAGGGCCGGATCACCTACCGCTTCAAGTGAGCGTACGGTCCATTCTGGCGGTCTATCCGGCTATCGCATCCTCAACCGCTCTCCCAAGGATCATCGCGTGAACGGGCCCGCAGACGCCGACGCCACTTCAGGGTCCGCCGCTGCGTCCGGCAAGGCTGGAGCCTGGCGGCCAAGGCTCGTGCTCGCCTCCGCCTCGCCGCGCCGCATGGCGCTGCTTCAGCAGGTCGGCATAGAGCCGGACGAGTTGATCCCCGCCGATCTTGACGAGACGCCCCATCGCAGCGAGTTGCCCCGCAGCCTCGCCGTGCGCCTGGCGAACGAGAAGGCGCGCGCCGCCGCCCGGGTCGCCAGCCATCGTCCGGACCTCGCCGGTTGCTACACGCTGGCCGCCGACACGGTGGTGGCGGTCGGCCGGCGCATACTTCCCAAATGCGAACTGGCCGAGGAGGCGGGCGCTTGCCTGCGCCTGCTGTCGGGCCGCGCGCACCGGGTCTACACGGGGGTCACGCTCATCACCCCCAAGGGGGCCGAGCGCCGCCGGCTTGTGGAGACACGCGTGCGCTTCAAGCGTCTTTCCGCCGCGGAAGTGGAGGCCTATCTCGCCTCTGGCGAGTGGCGCGGAAAAGCCGGCGGCTACGCCATCCAGGGCATCGCCGGCTCGTTCGTGGTCAAGCTCATCGGCTCCTATCCGAGCGTCGTGGGCCTGCCGCTGTACGAAACCGTGTCGCTGCTGACCGGGGAGGGCTATCCGGCCCATCTCCTCTGGCTCAATCGCGGTTGAGAGACGACACATGCCAGCCTCGGCGAACGACAATTCCGCAAAGCGCGCCATGAAGCCCGCCGACATGCCCGACGCGAACGAGCCCACCGGGCGCCCTTGCGCGACCTGCGGCAAGCCCGCGATCAAGGCCTATCATCCCTTCTGCTCCAAGCGCTGCGCCGACGTCGATCTCGGCCGATGGCTCACGGGGTCGTACGCCGTCCCCGTGGCGCCCAATCCGGACGAGGACAGCGACGAGGACGAGACGCGCGCTGACGGCGAGTGAGCCGCAGCGCTCGCCTTAGCGGATCAGCGTCCACTGCTCGCAATATTCCTGCCCCCGGTAATCGCGGCACGGCCTGGAGCAATACGCGGAGGCGCGAGGCCTCGGCCTGTCCATGCCGCACCTGCGGGGCGACGGACGTGCGATGCGCCCGAACCGATCCCTCTCCCAATCGCGCCGCGGCGCGAGTTCATATCTCTCCGCAGGGGCGGGGCGACGCGCGCGATCTCGCGGCGGGCGGCCGGCGCGCGGTCCGGCGTCCTCGACCGGCCGCATGTGCGATGGGCGCGCATCCCTGGGGAAAGGCGACTGGCCGAAGGCCGCCAGCGGCGGCAGGGCGAGGCAGAGGGCCGAGGTTGCTGCGAGAGTGCGGATCATACGCATGGCGCTTTCCTCCTGCTGGGAGGCGGCGCGAAAGGCTGGCTTGCGCAGCCGCGCGCCCCTCCTGTACTAACGTATAAAAATGGAGGAACGCCGGGAATGGTCGATGTGCCCGTGTGCAATGAAGCTGAGCTGACGAACGGCGAGATGCGCCTCGTTCGATCAGGCAAGCGCGAAATCGGCGTGCTGCGCCACGATGGCCGGTACTTCGCTTACGAGAATTCCTGTCCTCATCAGGGCGGCCCGGCCTGCGAAGGCCTGCTGATGCCCGCCGTGAAGGACGTGATCGGCGAAAACGGCGTCTACACGGGGCAGGATTACGACCGCAGCGAGATGCATCTCGTCTGCCCCTGGCACGGTTACGAGTTCCGCCTCAGCGACGGGCGCCATGCGGTGGACGGCGACGTCCGGCTTCGTAAGTACGACGCGTTCGCGCGCGACGGCGTCGTTTACGTCACGGTCTGACCCGCCCGCAGGAGCATCCCATGGACGATTTGCACAACGACGGGCGCCGCGACAACAGCGACACGCGCTTCGACACATCGGTTCTGCTGAAGAACGCCGCGAAACAGCGCGACGAGCGCGGCTACGACGACTTCCTCATCATCGACGTGGACTCCCATCATTACGAGACGGAGGCCTTCAAGGAGATCGCGCAATACATCAGCGATCCGGTGCTGCGCGACGAGGCGATGTTCCAGGGCGCGGGCCATGGCGGCATCACCTCCGAGCTTGGCTCGTATCAGTCGATGATGGGCCGCGTGACGCGCTATCCCAATCGCAAGAAGGAAAAGACGCCGCCCGCGCCTCATCGCGACATCACGCTGATGCGCCGCTGGATGGACGCCATGGGCGTGGACATCGCCTGCATGTTCCCGACGCCGATGCTGAACCTGGCGAGCTGCCAGCGCATCGAGGTGCAGGTGGGGCTTGCGAAGGCCTACAACGAATGGCTCTGCGACCGCATCCTCAGCCAGGACTCGCGGCTCAAGTCGATGCTCTATCTGCCGTTGCACGATCCGGAGGCCTGCTACGACATCGTGAAGCAGTTCGGCCATCGCAAGGGCGTGATCGGCTTCATGATCACGGCGCCGCACTACGCCAGCGTCTACAGCAACGCGTATGCGAAAAGCTATTCGCTGCTGCAGGAGCTTGACGTGCCGCTGGCGTTCCACGCGGGCTTCCCGTCAAGCGACCAGGGCCTCAAGCTCACGAACCGCTTCATCGGCCTGCATGCGCTGGGCTTCCCCTGGTTCAACATGATCCACATGACGAACTGGATCATCAACGGCATGCCCGAGCGCTTTCCCAAGCTCAAGACCATCTGGATCGAGAGCGGGCTGGCGTGGATACCGTTCCTGATGCAGCGCCTCGACAACGAGTTCATGATGCGCTCGTCGGACGCGCCGCTGCTCAAGCGCCTGCCAAGCGACTATATGCGCGAGATGTATTTCTCCTCCCAGCCGATGGAGCGGGTGAAGAACGCGCGGGCGCTTGAAGTGACCTTCGAGATGATCAACGCGGGCTCGCAACTGCTCTATTCGTCCGACTATCCCCACTGGGACATGGACCTGCCGAGCACGATCTACGACCTGCCGTTCCTGGACGAGATCCAGAAGCGCAACATCCTGGGGGAGAACGCCCGCAAGCTGTTCAAGCTGCCCACGGACCTGTCCGACGCCAAGCTCGAGCGGCGGGCCGCCCGCGCGGCCGCGCAACCGGCCGGATAGTCAGTCGCGCAGGTCCGGGTGGTTGGCGAGCGCCTGGCGCAGGTGGAAGTCCCATTCCGCCCGGCTGGGCGCGCGGCCCTTCTCGCGTTGCAGGAACTCGCGCCGCGTGGCCTCCAGCGCCTCGCGCGGCACGGGGCGGATCGCGCCGCCGGTCGCCATGATGCGCTCCTGCAATTCGCACGCGGCGACGAGGCGGCGCATCCACACGAAGGCTTCCGCGATGGAGCCCCCGATGGTCAGCAGCCCGTGATTGTGCATCAGCAGCGCATGCCGGTCGCCCAGGTCGCGCAGGATGCGCGGCACTTCGTCTTCTTCGACCGCGAAGCCCTCGAAGGCGTGCGAGCCCACTTCCTCATGCAGGATGCAGCCGGACTGATCGAGGATCATCAGGCCGCATTGCAGCGCCGAGATCACCGCGCCCGCCGTCGCGTGCACGTGAAGGACGCAGTTCACGTCCGGCCGCGCCCGCAGGATGCCGCTGTGGAAGTTCAGCCCGGCGGGGGCCAGCGCGGCGCCCGCCGGCGCCAGCGCCGTGCCGTCGAGGCCCACCGTGACGAGGTTGGAGGCGGTGATCTCGTTCCAGCCCAGCCCCAGCGGGTTCATGAGGAAACGGTCGCCGCCCGGCAGGCGCGCGGTGATGTGGTTGAAGATCTCGCGGTTCCAGCCGTAGTCGTAGGCGGCGCGGAAAGCGGCCGCCAGCTCGGTGCGCACGGCGGCTTCGGTGTCCAGCGGGTTCGGCCGCGCGGTCTGCAACATCGTCGTCTCCTGGAGGCCTGCGCTATTGCGGCTGGATGCCGGCGGCTTCGATCAGCTTGCGCCACTTCTCGGTCTGCGCGTCCACGAACGCCGGTATCTTGTCCGGCTGCACGTAGAACGGCTCGGAGACCGCGGTGGCGAGAAAGGCCCGCGTCTCGGGCGTTTCCACGATCTGCTTCATCCATGCGCTCAATTGCTCGACGATGGGCGCGGGGGTGGCGGCGGGGGCCGCGACCGCCATCCAGCCGTTGAGTTCATAGCCCTTCACGCCCGCCTCGTCGAAGGTGGGGATCTCCGGTGCCGCGCCCATCCTGCGGCCCATGGTGACCGCGAGCGCCTTCAGCCCGCCCTGGCGCGCCCGCGCGAGGGCCGCGGTGGCGTCCACGACGCCAAAGTCCAGTTCGCCGGCCGAGACGTCGCGCATCACGTCCTGCGCAGTCTTGTAGGAGACGAACGTGGCCTGTACGCCCGACATGGTCTTGAACATCTCGCCGGCGGCCATGGTGGTGGACCCGCTGGCGCCGTAGAGCGTCTTGTCCTTGCGGCCCATGGCGGCCTTGAGGTCGTCGACGCTCGCGATGGCGGGGTCGGCCTTGGTCACCAGCACGAAGCCGTATTCGGCGGCGGTGGAGACGATCCTGAGGTCGCGTCGCGCGTCGAAGGGCAGGGCCTTGTAGAGAAACTGGTTCGACGTGTAGGTGGAGGTCGCGGCCCAGAGCAGCTTGTGGCCGTCCGGGCGCGCCTGCGCCACCTCCTGCGCGGCGAGGTTGCCGTTGGCGCCGGGCTTGTTCATCACCACGACCGACTTGCCCGAGAGCGCCCCGAGCCTGTCGGCGAAATAGCGCGCCAGCACGTCCATGCCGCCGCCCGCCGCATACCCGGCCACGATGTCGATCTGCCGCGTGGGATAATCCAGCGCCGCCGCCGGAAGCGAGGCGGCGGCAATGCACGCAAACGCAAGGGCTGCGGCGCTTTTCATCATGTCCTCCCCGGTGATCTTTGGCGTGAGATTAAGGGCGCGCGGGGCCCTGTCAACGCGCGTCTTCGAGAATGATGGCGGCCGCCTTGGCGCCGATCATGATCGTGGGGGCGTTGATGTTGCCCGTCGTCACCTGCGGCATGATGGAGGCGTCCGCCACCCGCAGGCCCGTAAAACCGCGCAGCCGCAAGCGCGGATCGACCACCGCCCCCGCGCCCACGCCCATGGCGCACGTGCCCGCGAGGTGATGCACGGTCGTTCCCGTGCTGCGGACGTGCGCCGCAAGCGCCTCGTCCGATTGCGCCTGCGGGCCGGGCGCGACTTCCTGCGCGACGTGGCGGGCGAGGACTGGGCTGGCGAAGATGCGGCGCGCGATGCGCATCCCTTCCACCAGCACCGCGAGATCGTCCGGGTCCGCAAGGTAGTTCAGCGAGACGGACGGCGGCTGCGCCACGTTGGCGGAGCGCGCCATCACCTCGCCGCGGCTGCGCGGGCGCGCCAACGACACGGACACGCGCACGCCGGGCTCGTCCTCGAACGCGCGCACGTTCGCCGCCTGGAAGCTGCCGGGGAAGAACATGAGTTGCAGGTCCGGGTGCTCCGCCTGCGGCCGCGAGCGGCAGAAGACCGAGGCCGAGGTCGCCCCGAAGGTCAGCGCCCCCGTGCCGGCGAACGCGTAGCGCAGCAGCTCCCAGCCAAGACGCGGCCAGCGGCGCATCTGGTTGATGGTGAGCGCATCGCGCACGCGATAGGAGAGCGGCGCGCAATAATGGTCCGAGAGGTTGCGCCCGACGCCCGGCATGTCCGCCAGCACGTCCACGCCGGCCGCGCGCAGCGGCCCGGCGGGGCCGACGCCCGAGACTTGCAGCAGGTGCGGCGACCCGATGGCGCCTGCGCTGAGCAGCACCTCGCGCCCGGCGAGGGCCGTCATGGAGACGCCGTTGCGCGCATACGCGACGCCCGTGCAGCGGCGCCCCTCAAACAGCAGCCGGGTCACGAAGGCGCCGGTCTCCACCCGCAGGTTGGGGCGCCCCTTCGCGGCGGCGAGGAACGTGCGCGCGGTGGATTGCCGGAACCGGCCGCGTCGCGACATCTGCGAATACCCCACGCCCTCGCGCGGGTCGCCGTTGAGGTCCTCCAGATAGTCGAAGCCCGCCTCGCGGGCTGCGGCGACGAAGCGGTGGGTGATGGGCAGGACAGTGCGGTAGGGCTCCACGGCGATCGGGCCCTCGCGCCCGCGCACGTTGGCGTCGCCGTACGCGTAGGCCTCGATGGACTTGAAGCTCGGCAGAACGTCGTCCCAGCCCCAGCCGGCGCAACCGGCCTGCGCCCAGGCGTCGAAGTCGGCGGGCATGCCGCGCACGAAGTTCATGCCGTTGGTGGAGCTGGTGCCGCCCAGCGTGCGCCCGCGCGGCAGGCGGATCGCCCGGCCGCCGGCGCCGGGCTCCGGTTCCGACTCGAAATTCCAGTCGTACGTCTTGTGCCCCATCAGGCTGGCGACGCCCGCCGGCACATGGATCAGCGGGGACAGGTCGCGCGGGCCCGCCTCGAGCAGGATGACGGACGCGCCTGCGGCCGTGAGCCGCTCGGCGAGCACGCAGCCCGCCGAGCCAGCCCCTACGATGACGTAATCGGCCTGCGTGGTTCCGCCAGCCGTCATTGCGGCTCGATCTTGGCGAGGCGCACGTAGTCCTTCCACGCCTTCTCCTCGCGGATGAAGAGCGCCTGCGCGTCGTCGGGCGTGTTGATGAAGGGGTCGCCGCCGAGATTGCCGAGGAACGTCGCGGCCTCGGGCGTCGACAGGATCTGCTTGAACCAGGCGTTCAACTGGTCCACGACCGGGCGCGGCGTGGCGATGGGCGCATGCACGGCCCACCACGAGGTGAGGTCGATGCCCGGCACGCCCGCGGCCTCCATGGTCGGCACGTCCGCGACGGCCTTCAGCGGCAGGCCGGAGGAATGCGCCAGCACGCGCAGGCGCCCGGCGCGCTGCTGGCTCAACGCAAACGCCGGGTCCAGCGCGCCGAAGTCGAGCTTGCCGGTGGCGAATTCGCCCAGCGCGTCCGCCGCGCCCTTGTAGCGCACCTCCTCGGCGTTCACGCCCGCGATGCTCTTGTACATGGCCCCCAGCACGATGCCCGTGGGAGCGGTTGTGGCGTAGCTGGCCGCGTCCCCCTTGGCCTTGAGAGCCGCAGTCAGCTCCGCCACGGTCTTGTGCGGCGACTTGGCGTCGACGGTGATCATGAACGCCTGCCGGTTCAGCGTCGCGACGATCTGGAACGCCTTGGTGACGTCCACCGACGGCGTCTTCATCAGGTGCATGCCCGCCGCGATGGCGCTGCCCGCGCCCAGAAGCAGCGTGTAGCCGTCCGGTTTCGCGCGCGCGACCGCCTCCGTGGCGATGTTGCCCGCGGCGCCGGGGCGGTTCTCCACGATGACCGTGCGGCCGGACGCCGCCTGGAGCTTCTCGGCGAAAAAGCGCGTGAGCGTGTCCGCGCCGCTGCCGGCCGGAAAGCCGACCACGAAGCGGAAGTCCTGCGCCGGAAAGGTCTGCGCGTTGGCGGAAGCTAGGCCCAGCCCCATGACAAGCGTCGCGAGACCCATGCGGAATCGTTTCATGTCGTCCTCCCGATGCATCGTGTGCCCGATGCATTCGGCGCATGCTAGCGAGCTTCGCGCCGCTCGCCAATGGCGCAAAAGCCGCCGCCCCGATGGGACGAGATGGGCCCGAGCGGGCCTTCGCCCACGATTTGATCGCGTTGCGCAACAGGGCTAGAAACGACGCAGAGTTCGCGCACAGACGAACCGCCGGAGGAAACACTGCGATGGTTCGCTTTGTCCGCATTGCGCTCGCCGCGAGCGCCGCCGCCCTGTCCGCCGCCAGCGCGGACGCGCAGGACGTCGCTTCGTTCTACAAGGGGCGCACGTTCAGCATCGTGGTCGGCCACGAACCCGCGACGGGCTTCGACATCTATGCGCGCACGCTCGCCCGCTACATCGGCAAGCACATCCCCGGCCAGCCAGGCGTCGTGACGCAGAACATGGTGGGGGCGGCTGGGCTCGCCAGCGCCAACTGGCTTGGCAACGTGGCGCCGCGCGACGGCTCCGTCATCGCCACCTTCGCCCACACGGTTTCGGTGGACCCGCTGCTGGGGGCCTCCGGAGGGAAGTTCGATCCCGCCAAGTTCAACTGGATCGGCAACCTCGACGAAGTCACCGGCACCTGCGCGTTCTCGCCCGAGTCGGGAATCGAAAAGGCGCAGGACCTGTTCACCAAAGAAGTGCTGGTCGGGGCGTCGGGCGCGGGCGTCGGCGGGCCGCTGTCGCAATCGCCGCGGGCGTTGCGCAACCTCCTCGGCATGAAGATCAAGCTCATCCAGGGCTACAAGGGCTCCGCGGACGTGCGCCTTGCGATCCTGCGCGGGGAGGTGCACGGCATCTGCGGAATCCCGCTGTCCACGCTGAAGTCCGAATGGCGGGACGATTTCACCTCCGGGCGCATCCGGCCGCTGCTGCAATTGGGGCTCAACAAGAACCCCGAGATCCCGGACCTGCCGCACGTCTACGACTTCGCCAAGACGACGGAGGACCGGCAGGCGTTCGACCTCATCTTCGGCGCCCAGGCGAACGGGCGCCCCTTCGCGGCGCCGCCCGAGACGCCAGCGGACCGCGTCGCGGCGCTGCGCCAGGCGTTCACCAGCACCGTGAACGACCCGCAATTCCGCGCCGAGGCGGAAAAGCTTCAGCTCGATCTCAACCCCACGGCGGGCGAGGGGGTCGAGAAGCTCATCGCGCGCTTCTTCGCCTATCCGCCCGAGGTCGTGGAGCGCGCCAAAGCCGCCGTGCGGCAGAACTGAACTGAAACCCAGGAGCCGTCATGCGTCCCGAAGATGTTATCTACCAGCCCGAGAAATACTGGGACCGCCTGTTCGCCCCGGGCGGCCATGCGTCCATGATCACGACCGTGGACGAGGAGGGCCGCGTCAACGCCGCCTCCTACGCCACGACCGTTCGCATCGTGCACAACCCGGTGCAGATCGCCTTCACCACCCACGCGGCCGGGCAGACGGCGGCCAACATTCTGGCCACGAACCAGTTCGTGGTGAACCTGCCGTCCTTCGAACGCGACATTCTCGAGAAGGTCCGCGTGGTCGGACTTCCCTTCGCCAAAGGCGTGAACGAGCTTGAGAAGGCCGGCCTCACCGCCATACCCTCCCAGACCGTCAAGGCGCCGCGCATTCTGGAATGCACGCGTCACTTCGAGTGCGAAGTGGTGTGGGTGAAGGAATGGCAGAAGCGCATGATGATCGTGGGCAACGTGCTCGCGGCGTCGGTCCACAAGGGTCTCGTGGACGAGAAGGGCTACCTTGTCTGGGAGAAGGTGAAGCCCGTCGCGTTCTGCGGCGCGCCCTACGTCAACATGTTCGCGGCCGGCTACGAGACGATGGAAGTCGGCATGCCGTACGAGGGCCCCGAGGTGCAGGCGGCCGACAAGAGCGTGCGCAGCTACTTCGACGATATGTGACACGCTCCGCGTTCCGGGCTGCGTTCCCTCGCGGGGCGCGCCCGGGCCGCCATCGCCCGGGTGTGCTAGCGTGCGCCGCTGCGATGGAAGATGCGGGAGCCCGTCATCGAAAACCTGTCCGAACCTGTCATCCGGCTTGCCGCCTTCGTGGGCGTGCTCGCGCTTCTGGCGGCGCTGGAGACCTTCGCGCCCCGCCGCAAGCTGAACCATTCCCGCGGGTGGCGCTGGGCCAACAATCTCGCGCTGGTCGTCGCCGACACGATTTTCGTGCGCGCGATCTTCCCTCTGGCGGGCGTCGGCTTCGCCTTGCTGGCGCAGGCGCACGGCTGGGGCGCGTTGAACTGGCTGGAGGCGCCTCTCTGGATCGCCGCGCCCCTCAGCGTGATCGCACTTGATCTCGTCATCTGGGCGCAGCACGTCGCGTTCCACCGGGTGCCGCTGCTGTGGCGCCTGCACCGGATGCACCATGCGGACCTCGACATCGACGCCAGCACGGGCCTGCGCTTTCATCCGCTGGAGATCGGCCTCTCGATGCTCGTGAAGTTCGCCGCCATCGCGGCGCTGGGCGCGCCGGCCATCGCGGTGCTCGTGTTCGAAATCGTGCTTAACGCCTCGTCGATGTTCAACCACGCCAACATGCGCCTGCCCGAACGGGTGGACGCCATGGTGCGCAAGCTGGTCGTCACGCCGGACATGCACCGCGTCCACCACTCGGTGGACCCGTCGGAGACGCACACGAACTTCGGCTTCAATCTTTCGGTGTGGGACCGGCTGTTCGGGACCTATCGCGCGCAGCCGGCGCTCGGCCATCTGGGCATGACCATCGGGCTGCCGGCCTTCCGCAACGAAAAAGAGCTGCGTGTGGATCGTCTCCTCACGCAGCCCTTTCGCAATGACGCGGCGTCCTAGAACTTCAGCGCGGGCGGCTCGTCCATGGCGGGCGGAGGCGCGATGTTCTTGAACTGGTCGTCGATCTGCTGCTGGTTCAGCTGAATCGCGCCCGCCTTGTAGTGCATCACCATCTGGGGGATCGCGATGACCATCGCCACCATGATGCACTGGATGATGACGAACGGAATCGCGCCCATGTAGATCTGTCCGGTTGTGACCGGCGCAGTGAGCTTCTTCGTCAGGCGGTCCGTATACGGCTCCTTGGGCGCGACCGAGCGCAGGTAGAACAGCGCGAAGCCGAACGGCGGGTGCATGAACGACGTCTGCATGTTCACGCCCAGGATCACCCCGAACCAGATGAGGTCGATGCCCAGCTTGTCGGCGGCTGGCCCCAGCAGCGGAACGATGATGAAGGCCAGCTCGAAGAAGTCGAGGAAGAAGGCCAGCACGAAGACGAGAATGTTGACGAAGACGAGGAATCCCGTCTGGCCGCCAGGCAGCGAGGTGAGCAGGTGCTCCACCCACGTGTGGCCGTTCACCCCGTAGAAGGTGAGCGAGAACACGCGCGCGCCGATGAGGATGAACACCACGAAGGCGGAGAGCTTCAAGGTGGAATCCATCGCCTGCTTGAGCAGGGCGAGGTTGAGGCGTCCCTTCGACAGGGCGAGCAGAAGCCCGCCCGCCGCCCCCATGGCGCCGCCCTCCGTGGGCGTCGCGATGCCCACGAAAATCGTACCCAGGACGAGGAAGATCAGCGCCAGCGGCGGCACCAGCACGATGATGACCTGCTGGGTCATGTTCGCCATCAGGCTCGCGCCCGTCGCCTTGTTGAGCAGCGCCAGCGCATAGAGCGTGCCGGTGGCGGCGAAGGCGGCCCAGATGGCGAGGTTGTCCGGCGCCATTTCCGGCTGCTGCTGCCGGATGAGGCCTGCGAACAGCAGGCCCAGCAGGATGCCGAAGCCCACGACCGCGAGCGTGTTGACGCGCGGCGAGCTCTGCTTGCTCAGCTCCGAGCCGAACAGCTTGCGGCCGAATGCGATGAGCGACAGCGCGCCCGCCATCATCAGCCGCACGCCCTCGCTGGGCGCGACGACGTCGAGGCCGACGGCGTTGGCGAGCGCCACGCCCAGCCAGATGAGGAAATAGAACAGCGGCACGCCGAACAGGAGCAGCGCCACCGCCGTGGTGACGCCCTGCCGTCGCGCATAGGTCTCGTTCTCGGGAATGGAGCGCGCTTCCAGCGGAAGGGCGGGGGCCGCCTCCGGCTTGAAGACGGCGATGAGGAACACGTAGCCCGCGTACATCAGCGACAGCACGATGCCGGGGATGAACGCGCCCTTGTACATGTCGCCCACCGAGCGGCCGAGCTGGTCGGCCATGACGATCAGCACGAGCGAGGGCGGAATGATCTGCGCCAGCGTGCCGGACGCCGCGATGACGCCCGCCGCAAGGCGCCGGTCATAGCCGTAGCGCAGCATGATGGGGAGCGAGATGAGGCCCATGGAGATCACGGAGGCCGCGACGACGCCGGTCGTCGCCGCCAGCAGCGCGCCCACGAAGATAACCGCGAACGCGAGCCCGCCGCGCACGGGGCCGAACAATTGGCCGATGGTGTCGAGCAGGTCTTCGGCCATGCCCGATCGTTCGAGGATCAGGCCCATGAAGGTGAAAAACGGGATCGCCAGCAGCGTCTCGTTGTTCATCACCCCGTAGATGCGTTCCGGCAGGGCGGAGAGCAGGGGCCAGTCGAGGCTGATGTTGCCGGCCGAATAGGGCGCAAGCTCCACGCCGATGAAGAAGAACGCCAGGCCCACGGCGCCCAGCGAAAACGCCACCGGGTATCCCAGCAGCAGGAACACGACGAGCGACGCGAACATGATGGGAGCCATGTTCTGTGCGATGAAGGCTGTCATTTCTTTTCCCCTCGCTCTTGCTGGCTATTCGGGTGCGTGTCCGCCCGAGCGCGGGTTGGGTTCGGGGATCAACCCCCTCATGAAGGCGATGCGCTTGATCAACTCCGACATCGCCTGCGCGAGCAGCAGCGCGAAGCCGAGCGGCACCAGCATTTTCGCAGGCCAGACGATGAGGCCGCCGGCGCTGGACGAAATTTCCCCCGAGGCGAACGAGCGCATGAAGAACGGCACGCCCAGCCACAGCATCAGCAGGCAGAGCGGCGTGAGAAAGAAGATGTGGCCGATGACGTCGATCCAGTCGCGCGCGCGCTGGGAAAGGCGCGAAGTCAGGATATCGATGCGGATGTGCTCGTTGGCCTTGAGCGTGTAGGCCGCGCCAAGCAGCACCACGGCGCCGAACAGATACCATTGCAGCTCAAGCCAGGCGTTCGAGCTGCGGTTGAACGTGTACCGAACCACGGCGTTGACCGACGAGACCAGCACGGCGGCGAGCACCAGCCACATCATCGCGCGCCCGATGCGCTCGTTGATCCAGTCGATGGCCCGGCTGAGGCCTAACAGCGATGACATGATGCTCGGCTCCCCTCGACGTACCGGGCCGCTCTGGTCGGCGATCTCGGTCCCTAGCGTTCCTACCACCCGGGCGCGGCGTTCCGCCAGCGGGCTTTCGCAGAGGTCCCACGGGACCATGCCCCATGCCGCCCAAGGGCGAAATGAGCCTAAAGAATAATGCACAGGCTCAAGCGCATGCCGGGTTTCAGGAAGGTGTGGACAACTCAGGCCTTCCGGGGAGCGCCGCGCTGCATCGTGTAGAGCCCTGCGGCCACCACGGCGCCGATTCCCACGAACGCCAGCGCGTCCGGCACGTGGCCCCAGACGAGCCATCCCAGCAGGATGGCGATGGGCACGCCCAGATAACGGAACGGGGCGATGGCGGACACCTGCGCGACGCGAAACGCGATGATGACCGCGTAATTGCCGCACGCGACGGCGAACGCCGCGCCCGCCAGAACTCCCCAGATCAGCGGAGAAGGCGTGACCCACGTCTCGAAGGGCGCCAGCGCCACCCCCGCCGACGTGCTGCCGATGGTGGCGCACAGGGTGACGATGGGCGAGGGGACGAAGGGCGGGATGGTGCGGGTGGTGAGGTCGCGGGCCGAGACCAGCACGACCGCGATCACCGCGAGGCCCATGGCGGGATCGAGCCCCTGGGGGGAGGGACGCACGATCAGCGCCACGCCCGCGAAGCCGGCGAAGATCGCCGTCCAGCGCCGCCAGCCGACCTTCTCGCGCCAGACCAGCGCGGCGAACGCCGTGATGAGGATGGGGGCCGATTGCAACACGCTGAACACGTTGGCGATGGGCGCCATGCTCAGCGCCGTGACGTAGCAAAGAATCATGCCCGTCTCGAACGCGGTGCGCAGCACCACGCGCGGCTGCGCCACGAGGGCCGCATGCCGCAAGGACCCGGTGGCGCCCAGGAACGCGATGGTCATCGCCATGGCCATGGCGCCCCGCATCGCCAGGATCTGCGAGGTCGGCAGGAAGCCGGTGGCGAACTTCATCAGCACGTCGGTGGCGGTGAACGCGATCACCGCCAGCACCATGGCTATGATGCCCCGGCGGTTGCCGGCGGCGGTCAGCATCGGGCGGGCTTCAACGGAGAAAACGCGTCAGCCACCCGTCACGCTCATGTGCCGCCCCACGGCCGGCGTCTTCGTGGTGCGGTCGATCACGAAGTCATGGCCCTTCGGCTTGCGGGCGATGGCGCGCTCGATGGTGGCCATCAGCAGGTCGTCGCTCTCGCTTGCGCGGAGGGGGGTGCGCAGGTCCGCCGCGTCCTCCTGCCCAAGGCACATATAGAGAGTGCCCGTGCAGGTGACGCGCACGCGGTTACAGCTTTCGCAGAAGTTGTGCGTCAGCGGAGTAATGAAGCCAATGCGCCCGCCGGTCTCCTTCACGCGCACGTAGCGCGCCGGACCGCCGGTCTGGTAGTCGCTGTGCTCCAGCGAGAACTGCTCGGCGAGGTCCGCCTGCACGCGGGTGAGCGGCAGGTACTGGTCCACGCGCTCGCCGTCGATCTCGCCCAGCGGCATCACCTCGATGAACGTGATGTCCATGCCGCGCCCGTGGGCCCAGCGCACCATTGGCGCCGTCTCGTCCTCGTTGACCCCCGCCAGCGCCACAGCGTTGATTTTCACGCTCAGGCCTGCGGCCTGCGCGGCGTCCAGCCCGGCCACGACCTTTGAAAGGTCGCCCCAGCGGGTGATCTTGCGGAACTTCGCCTCGTCGAGCGTATCCAGGGACACGTTGATGCGGCGCACGCCGCAGGCGGCCAGCTCCTTGGCGTAGCGCGCGAGCTGGGACCCGTTGGTGGTGACCGTCACTTCCTCCAGCGCGCCCGACTCAAGGTGGCGTCCGAGCGAGCGGAACAGGGTCATGATGTCGCGACGCACCAGCGGCTCGCCGCCGGTGATGCGAATCTTGCGCGTGCCCCGGGCCACGAAGGCGCCGCACAGGCGGTCCAGCTCCTCAAGCGTCAGCAGGTCGCGCTTGGGCAGGAAATTCATGTCTTCGGACATGCAGTACACGCAGCGGAAATCGCAGCGGTCCGTCACAGAGACGCGGATATAGGTGATGGCGCGCCCGAACGGATCGACGAGCGGCGCGCTGGGCGCGGCCTTGAGGTTCGCGTTCGGAACCAGCACGTTCGGGACCTGGATGTTCATGGGCCTCTCTCCAGATCCCTATATATGTCCGAATACACCGCTTGGCGAGCCGGATCGCGAAATGGGGGCGCGGAACCGGGCTTTTGCCGGGCCGTTCACCCAAGGACGCTGGTGGGCTGCTTTCGCCGACGGGAGAGATCCATGCCGGAGCCTTCATCATCCGCCCCGCGACCCCCCGCCGGGGCTCCCGCGACCACCGACCGGTTGCGCTGGGAGATCGATTCGGGCCGCACGGGCGACAAGGTCGCCTACAGCGATCCCGCCGCCGCGCCGCTGGGGACCGACGATGAGGCCGCCGGCGCGCCCCCCTCGGAACGCTCCATCGAGACGGCGCTGGCCGCCGAGACCGCGAACAATCCGGGCCGGACCGGCCCGCAATGGTTCACAATCGTCGCCATGGCGGCGGTGGTGGCGGTGGTCGCCTTGAGCGTGCTGAGCGTGCTCTGGCGCGCGCCATAGAAAAAGGCCGGAGCGACGCCCCGGCCTTTTGAATCGACTTCGCGGACGCTTAGCGCAGCACGACGACCTTGGTGCCGACGCGGACGCGCTCATAGAGGTCCATCACGTCTTCATTGGTCATGCGGATGCACCCGGAGGAGACCGCCTGGCCGATGGTGTCCGGCTCGTTGGAGCCGTGGATGCGATAGAGCGACGAGCCCAGATACATGGCGCGGGCGCCGAGGGGGTTCTCCGGCCCGCCCTTCATGTGGCGCGGGAGGTCGGGACGGCGGCGGAGCATCTGGGGCGGGGGCGTCCACCCCGGCCATTCGGCCTTGCGGGTGATCGACTTGGCGCCGCCCCATTCAAAGCCGGGACGGCCTACGCCGACGCCGTATTGCAGGGCCTTGCCGTCGCCCTGCACGAGGTACAGGCGGCGCTCCTTTGTGGACACCACGATGGTGCCGGGCGCGTAGCGGGCGGTGAACTGCACCACCTGGCGCGGAATGGCGCTCTGCTGCGGACGGCCGCTCATGCCCTGCGACTGGGGAGAGAACATCGAGGAGAAAAAATCGGCGGCGCTTTCCTGCGCCTGAGCCGCGCCCCCGAGGCCCAACAGCGCGCCCAATGTAAAGCCGGCAATGGCCGTCTTGCGAAGTCCCATCGTGAAAACCCTGATTCTTGGCGAACGACGCCAGGCCCGCCCCGGCATCAGTCAAATCTGCCGCCCTGAATCGCATCTTGGAGGGGAGCTATGCAATCGCTTCACGCGTGATTTGACCGGGCGCGGCGGGAGTCCTCGCAAGGTGTTGCGCCCCAGTCACACTCGCGGCGGCCCGCCGCAACGCCAATTCGCGCGCGCCGCAGAAAATAGTCGAACGTTCCTAATTTCATACAGGCCAATTAGGCTTGGCCGCCCGGCGCTCCCTCCCGCCGGCGCCGATTCGTGACCTCGCGGGGGTGGAACGTTCCATGAGCCTTTTCCGTCGCGCGGGCCTGCTTCTCGCTTCCGTCGCTCTCGTCACGCTGGCGGCGATTCCCGTCCGGGCGGACGGCTATCCGACCCAACCGGTGGTGTCCGGCAGCCAGACCGTCGTGGGCGAGTCCATCGCGTATCCGGCGACCGGCAAGGCCGTGGTGACTGCGATGATCGTGACGCTGGCGCCAGGCGAGAAGACGATCTCCCACATCCACGGAGTCCCGATCTTCGGTTACATCCTGGACGGAGAAGTCACCATCGACTACGGGCCGCACGGCGTGCGCACCTACACGAAGGGGCAGGGCTTTCTCGAGGCGATGCAGGCCCCACACGCGGCGCGCAACAGCGGCGACGTTCCTGTCCGCATTCTGGCCGTCTACATGGGCGCGGAAGGCTCGCAGGACGTGATTGCGAAATGACGTGAATGTGAACTCACTGAAACGACGGGTCCGTCGCCGCGCGCCTGAACGGGATGACGCCGCCGGGCGAGCGTCGAAAAGCGACGACGCTTCGCCTTAGTAGACTCGCCGGAGCGGTTGCGGGCGAGCTCCTGCGGACGGCGTGCGGGGGCTGGAAGGGCTGGGCCCGAAGGCTTGCGGCGTACAGTGCGCTGGGGCCCGCGAAGGCAGGGCTCTACTTGAGCTGGTAAATATATGCGGCGGAAATGCCATGGCTACGCGCAAGATCGGCCACCGGCACGCCCTTTTTGCGCTCGCTCTTGAGCATTTTGCGGAAGGCCGCGAGGTCCTTGCCCGAGCGGCGCGTGCGGCGGGGCGCGGGGGCGTTGGCGGCGCTTTTCGGCCTGCCCCTCTTGGGCGGCTCGGCGTTCGCAATCAGCTTCTCGGCGATCGCGACGAGTTTTTTGAGCTGGGCAAGTTCAATGGATGAAAGAGACACGTTGGACCTCGTCAAATCAGATATCCGCTATAAATAGGCGGCGCGAAATATAATCAAGATGGCATAATCCCTACTTACTTCCTGCTCAGGTTGCAAGAGGTAAGCTGAGGCGGCTTGAAGAATACCTGTTTTCCATCAACGTCTCCTTACCGTCCCATGCTGCGTCGTAAGCGCCGCGCGCACGCCGCGTTGCGGCGCACGTCTAGTTGGCCTCTGTAGTAAGTGCTTCGATATCATCAGCTTGCCCGGCATTTTCAGGTGAAACTAAGCTCCGCTTCCCCACAAAAGCGCTGTGGCGGCGGTCCCGAAGCCGCACGGGCGCCTTTCCATCGTGGCGACTTCCCGCGTAAGCTTTGCGTAATTCATTCTGCCCGGGAGGGACTCATGTTCGGCCGCATTGCTGTCACCGCCGTCTGTTGCGCGCTCGCGTCCGGGGCCGCGTCGGCGGCCGATTGGTCGGGCCGGCAGGTGGCTTTCACCGTCGGCGCGCCCGCTGGCGGCGGCTACGACCATCTGGCGCGGCTCGCGGCGCGGCACCTGGGGCGCTTCCTGCCCGGGTCTCCCACGGTGGTCGTGCAGAACATGCCCACGGGCAACAGCATCGCGGCCGCCAACCACATCGCCAACGTGGCCGCCCGCGACGGGACGGCGATCGCCCTTTTGCAACGGAACATGCTGCTGGCGAAGCTCATCAACCCCTCGTCGGTGCAATTCGACGTGGCGACGCTGAACTGGATTTGCAGCCTCAACAGCGAGACCGGCGTGGTGCTGGCCTGGCATACGGCGCCCCATCGCACGCCTGCGGACCTCATGACGACGGAACTGATCGTCGGCGGCCAGACGGGCGTGGACCCCGAGATTTCGCCGCGCATCTACAACGCGCTCATCGGCACGAAATTCCGCATCGTGAACGGCTATCAGGGCACGACCGCCATAGGTCTGGCGATGGAGCGCGGCGAGGTTCAGGGCATCGGCGACTGGTCGTGGTCCAGCGTGAAAGTGCAACGGCCGCAATGGTTCGAAGGCAAGCAGGTGCGCGTGCTGATGCAGGGCGCGTTGCAACGCGACAAGGAATTGCCGGACGTGCCCAACGCGCTCGACTTCGTGAAGACCGACGTCGACCGGCAGGCCATGCAGCTCTACTTCACCCAGAAGACCGTCGCGCGGCCGGTCGTCGCGCCGCCCGGCGTTCCGGCTGACCGGCTCGCGGACCTGCGCAGCGCCTTCATGGCGCTCAGCGCCGACAAGACGCTGCTGGAGGAGGCCGAGAAGGCGAAGATCGACGTGTCCGTGCTGGGCGCGCAGGAGGTGGAGAAGACCATAGCGATCATCGCCAACGCCTCCCCGCAAGTGCGCGAAAGGCTGGTGAAGGCGATGTCGCCCGAATAGGGCTCCTACATCTTCAGGAGCGCCGCGACCTTGTCGATGATGTCCTTCGGCATGCGCGTGGTGTCCTGCACCACCGCGTCCATGGCCTCTCCCGTAGCGGGATCGAGCATGACGTTGCGCTTGGCCGCTGCGGCGAGGACGGCCGGGTCCTTGACCATGGCCTGGAAGGCCGCGCGCAACACGGCCACGCGGGCAGGGGGCACGCCCGGAGGCAGGACGATGGAGCGGCCGATCTCGGCGGTGCTGGAGATGGCGCGCATCACCTGCCGCCCCTCGTCGGTCAGCGCCAGCTCTTCCAGCGTCGGCACATGCGGCAGCAGGGCGTGGCGCTTCAGGGCGGCCTGATAGATGATCGGCGCCTTGCGCTCCATCACCCACGAGGGATGGCTCACCAGCAGGCCCGCCAGCCCGCCCGAGCCCGCGACGTCCACCTCGCCGCGCTCGACGGCGATCAGCGTTTCGGCGATGCCCTGATAGCCGCGGATCAGTTTGAACTTCGCGCCGCCGTAGGTCATCAGCGCAGTTGGCAGCAGCACGGCCGGCGAGGCGCCGCCCGTGGAGCCGACGGTGAACTCGCGCTGGCGCGCGTCCTCAAAGGTGTTCAGCGCGCCGCCCGGACGCGCGATGCCCAGGTCGATGTTCGTCGTGAGGCGCCCGATATAGCTGAACTTCGTCGCGTCGAGCCCGGCGGCGTTGCCCGTCAGCCCGTCGAGGGCGAGGGACTGCACGAGGCTGGCCATCGCCGTGCCATCCTTCGGGCCGGGGCCCGCGAGGTATTTCGCCGCCACGAAACTGCCCGCGCCGGGCATGTTCTGCGGCACGATCTGCGGCGCGCCGGGAATGAACTGGCCGAGGAACTCCGCCGCGAAGCGGCCGTACAGGTCATAGCCGCCGCCCGGGCCGTAGCCGATGATCATGCGGATCGTCTGGCCGCGGAACGTCTCCGCCTCGGACTGCGCTTGCGCGCCGCTGGCCCCCAGCAGGCCCACCAGGCCAAGCAAGCCTGCGATGATCTTGTTCTTGCCCACGCGCTCGCCTCCCGGAGTGATCGCCCGATGCGTAGCCGATGAGCCCCGCTCGCGCTAGTCCGAGGCGGCGGACGCGGTCTCGAGCGGCGCGATCTGGAGCAGCGCCCGCAGCCTGTCGCCGGGCTTGATGAGGTCGGCGATCGTATAGCCGTCCAGCACCTCCAGAAAGGCCCCGACTGCCTTGGCCAGCGCCCCCGTCAGCCCGCACGCGGGCGTCAGCAGGCACGCGCCGCAATCGAGAAGGTCGAACCCTTCCTCGGTCTCGCGCACCACCCGGCCCACGCTGATCTCGCCCGCCGGCAACGCCAGCTTCATGCCGCCCCCGCGCCCGCGCACGGTCTTCACGAGTCCGATCTGGCCGAGGCGATGCACCACCTTGGTGAGGTGGTTCTCCGACACGCGGTTCGCCCGCGCGATCTCGGAAATTGAGCACAGCCGGCCCTGGTTCAGCCCCAGATGCATCAGCACCCGCAGGGAATAATCGGTGAAGCGCGTGAGTTTCATCGCCTTGAGCTCTCGTCGGCGCTGCGGCGCCACGTCGCGCCTGTAAAGGTGCAAGCAGATTGCATCTTTACGTGGCCGGCGTAAGGTACATCAGTAATGCACCTTTTGCACGATGGCCGCGCAAGGCGCAAATGCGGAGCGAAATCATGGTCGCAGTTCTCACCAGGGGCTTTCTGCTGCCGGGCGACATCGTGTCCAACATGCTGGGCGCCAGCGAAACCGACGACCGCGGGATGATCCGCACCCTCATCAACATGCTGTTCTGGAACCTGCTCGCCGCGTTCGTCGCGCTGCTGTTCGTGTGACGGGCGCGTGCCTGACCGCGCCGGCGATCCGGGGCGTCGTGGAGGCCTTCTACGGCCGCGTGCGGGCCGACGACGCGCTCGGGCCGGTCTTCGAGCCCATCATCGGCGACGGCTGGGACGCGCACCTGGACAAGATCACGCAGTTCTGGCTCACCGTGACCCGATTGGGCGCCGGGTACCCGGGGCGCGATTTCATGCCCGCCCATCTGCGCCATGCGGCGATCCAGCCCGCGCATCTGCCGCGCTGGCTGGAGCTGTTCCGCGGCGCCTGCCGTGAGCGGCTGGAGCCCGGCGACGCCGACCTCCTCATCGACATCGCCGAGCGCATGGCCGAGAACCTGGCGCTCAGCCTGGACCGCCGCGGCTAACTCAGGCGACCGGGTTCGACAGCGTGCCGATGGGCTCGATGGTCACGTCCACCACGTCGCCCTTGCGCAGGTACTTCGGCGGATCGAAGCCGATGCCCACGCCCGCCGGCGTGCCGGTGGCGATCAGGTCGCCCGGCTCCAGCGTGATGCGCCTTGAGATGCTCTCGATCAGCGTCGGAATGTCGAAGATGAGGTCCGTGACGCTGGCGTCCTGCCGCGTCTCGCCGTTCACCCGCGTGACAAGCCGAAGCGCGGCGGGATCGGGAATCTCGTCCGCCGTCACCACGCACGGCCCCATGGGGCAGAACCCGTCGATGCTCTTGCCCAGAAACCATTGCTTGTGGCTGCTTTGCAGCGTGCGCGCGGTCACGTCGTTCACGATCGTGTAGCCGAAGACGTGCGCCATGGACTGCGCCTTGCCGATGGCCCGGCCGCCCTGGCCGATCACGAGGCAAAGCTCGCCCTCGTAGTCCACCGATTGGGTCTCGTCGAGATACCCGGGAATGGCGTCCCCGGGCCCGATCACGCTGCTGGGCGCCTTGGTGAAGACGATGGGCAGGTCGGGAATGGCGCTGGTGGACGTGGAGTCGAAGCCGCTCGCGTGAAACTCCCGGGCGTGCTCGTGGTAGTTCTTGCCCACGCAGAAGATGTTGCGCGCCGGGCGCGGGAAGGGCGACAGCAGGCGCACGCCGGAGAGCGCCAAGGCGGGCGCGCCGTCCAGCCGCGCCTTCAGGTCCGCCAGCCCTTGGGGACCCGCCGCGCAGCAGGCCGCGACGTCGCGCAGGGCGCCGGTGCTGGCCAGGTCCGCCACCTTGTCGCCGCGCAATGCGCCAAGCCGCGCGCCGCGCCCGTCGTCAAACATCACCAGACGCATGTTCTCTCCTGTCCGCTCCCAGCGGGGAATGTCTATTCCACCTTGCCGATTTTCTGAACGGCCTTGATGAGCCGGGCGCTGTCGGCCTCCACGAAGGCCTGGAATTCCGGCGCGTCGAGATAGGCCGGCGGGCTGCCGGCTGTGTTGAAGATTTTGGCGATGGCGGGATCGGCCATGATCGACTTCATCTCCGTGCGCAGCCGCTCGACCACGGCAGCGGGCGTGCCCTTGGGGGCGAACAGCCCGCCCCAGATGTAGAACTCGACGTTGGGATATCCCAGCTCCTTGAACGTCTGCACGTCCGGGAAGCTTTGCACGCGCTGCGCGCCCCAGTTGGCGAGCACGCGGATGGAGCCGGCGTCCGCCTGCGCCTTCAGCACGCCCGGGGCGGAGGCGAGCGCCTTGATGGAGCCTTGGAGCAGCGCGTTCAGCGCCGGGCCCGCGCCCGTGAAGGGCACGTGCAGCAGCTTGATTCCCGCCTCGGACGCGAACATCTCCATGGCCACGTGCAGCGTGCCATAGGGACCCGACGAGCCATACGGAACGCCGCCTGGATCGGCCTTGGCGGCGGCCACGAAGTCGGCGAGCGTCTTCCATGGCGCGTCCGCCGGCACCGCCAGCAGGGTGGGGTCCGCCAGAATGCGCGCCACGGGAACGAGGTCGCTCACCTCATATGCGACAGGGCGCGCGAACAGCCTGTCGGCTTCGGGCAGAACCGCGAGGGACGACAAGGTGACCAGCAGCGTATGCCCGTCGGGCTGCGCGCGCGCCACGGCGGCGTTGCCCGTCTTGCCGCCGCCGCCCGCGCGGTTCTCGACGATGACCGCTTGCCCGAGCCGCTGGCGCAGCGCCTCCGCGACTGGCCGCGCCGCAAGATCCCCCTGTCCGCCAGGGGGAAACGGCACCACGAGGGTGATGGTGCGGTTGGGCCACGCGGGCGCCTGCGCGAGCGCCGCATGTGTGGCGGCCAACGGCGCAAGGCTGAGCCCTGCGAGTACCTGACGACGGTCCATGCGCTCCCTCCCGGATGCGTGTGCGTTGGGAGGGAGTTTACGCGAACGCGGCGCCCGGGCAAGCCGCGCGGGGGCCTTACGGCCTTGCGCCGATCCTGCGTTCTGCGCGGCCCGCGAGGTGGCCGAAGCGCAGGAACACCAGCCCGGCCGACAGGAAATCCACGCCCGCCAGCAGTCCCAGGCTCCAGGCGGCGGAGGTCGGCAGGCGGTTCCAGATCATCACGCCGACCACGATGGAGATGATCCCCAGCACGATGAACCAGCCCCAGCCGTCCATGGGCCGCAGATGCAGGCCGATGGCGATCTTGAACACGCCGCTGGTGAGGAAGGTCGCGATGATGACCAGCGTCAGGCTGAAAAGGCCCGCCACCGGATTGGTGAGCAGCGTGAAGCCGCCGATGAGGAACACGAGGCCGATCAGCGTCTCCCACGCGAAGCCGCCCCAACCCTTGGTTTGCCATGCGTGGATCAATTGCGAGACGCCGCCGATGATGAACATCCATCCGACGATGGCCTCCACCGCAAGGCTGGCCCAGAAGGGCGCCGCGATGGCCGCGAAGCCTGCGAGCATCAGCAGGAAGCCGACCGCATAAAGCCACCAGCGGCTGTCTGCGAGTTCACGCGTGAAGCTCGTGCCGTCGAGCTTTTCAACCGGCGAGTGCGTGGCTGTGGGTATGTGGGTCATGGCGGCGCCTCCTGCGAGGTCGGCGGCGCGGCCGAAAGCCTGACCCCGCGGGGTGCGCCGTGCCGACGTCAGGAGATATAAATAGGCCCCCGGGCGGCACGCTTAAACAGCCCTGAAGTGCACAAACGCCAAGTCCCGGCTTGCCGTTCGACCGCGTCTGGAAGCAGGGCGTCGGCCCGTGGAGCGTCCCTCAATCGTCCTTGTAGATCGCCTGCTCGTACATGCGCCGGATCAGCTCCGTCAGGTCGTCGCGCGCCTGGCTGATCTGCTGGAACTCGTGAACCGTCACGTCGCCGGTCTGGTCGTACGCATCCGCGAGCGCGCGAACAGCGTCCGCAAGGGCCTGGATCTCGCGCAATTGCCTGCGCTCGGGCTCGGTCATTACGTGCCCCGCGTCAGTCAATCGTGAAGCCCACGTTCAGCGTCACCTGATAGTGCATCACCTGGTTGTCCTCGACGTGCCCGCGCGTCTCCACCACCTCGAACCAGCGGATGTTGCGGATGCTGGCGCTGGCCTTGGTGATGGCGTTCTGGATCGCGTCCTCGACGCCGGTCTGCGAAGACCCCACCAGCCGCACGATCTTGTAGACATGCTCTTCCATGACGCTCGTCCCCGCTGAACCGTCCGGTTCAGACAACGGTGAAGCATGGGGATCGTTCCCGGGGAGGGGGTGCAGAACACGACGGAATTGTCTGCGAAAATGGTGGGAGATACAGGGATTGAACCTGTGACCTCACCCGTGTGAAGGGCGCGCTCTACCGCTGAGCTAATCTCCCGTGAGCGCTGCCGCTCCGGTGCGCGCTGTATCCTCCACGGTTGGGGGGGAAGTCAAGCGCTTGTCTGCATCATCCTGCGTTGCGCAGGGATTCCACGGCGTCCCAGAGTTCGTCGAAGTGGGAGATCACCCTGTCGGGGCCCAGTTCGCTGACGTGGACGTCCGTGTAGCCGAAATCAACCGCCACCACGGGCACGCCCGCGTTCTGGGCGGTGAGGATGTCGGTGCGCGAATCTCCCACCATGACGGCGTCCGACGGGGCGCCGCCCGCCTGCGCGATGGTGAGCGTGAGGGCGCGCGGATCGGGCTTGGAGATCGCCTCGCCCTCGATGCGGAACGTGTCCTGCCCGCAGATGGCCTCGAACCGGTGCGCCACCCCCAGGGCCGTGAGCAGCTTCACCGACGGGCCTTCGATCTTGTTGGTGCAGACCGCGAAGCGCCACCCGGCGGCGGCGAACCGGTCGAGCGCGGACTCGAACCCCGGAAACAGCCGCGTCTCCTGCGCGATGCGCGATTCGTAGATGGCGAGGAATTCGTGGAACAGCGCGTCCAGTTCGTCGGCCTCGACGCTTTGGCCGGAGGCCGCGTAGCCGCGCTCGAGGAGGGCGCGCGCGCCCGCGCCCACCATGGCGCGTCCGCTCGCCAGCGACACGGCCGCGAGCCCTTCGCGCGCCATGATGAAGTTGAGCGTGCCGATGAGGTCGGCCGCCGTGTCGGCGATGGTGCCGTCGAGGTCGAGGACGAGCAGGGGGGAGATGTCGCGGGTCATGGGCGCTCGCGGTTGGCGGGAGTGAGCAACGGGTGTGGTGTGCGTACCACATCGCCGGAGGGCCGCAATCGCGTATGCTCGGCCCCATGATTCGTGGCGCCGATCAAGCGCCGCAGCCCGACGGAGCCTCAGGATGCCAGCTCTCTCCCGTTTCGCCCGCACCCTCGTGGCCGGCGCCGCCATCGTGTTGGCGCCCGCCGCCTACGCGCAGAACTTCGACTTCCTGGCCGCGCCGGAAATTGAGCTGAACCGCGTCTACCGGCTGGACACGGTGTCGGGCGAGATCGGCGCCTGCCAGTACGGCGACAAGGAAGGCACCATCGGCGTCACCCTGTGCTACCCGCCGGGCGAGGGCGCGCGCGGGCAGGCGGCCTCCAGCTACCGCCTCGTCGCCTCGCGCCACGAGCGCGAAGGAGGGGTGTTCCGGGTGGACGTGCGCACCGGCCTGATGTCCATCTGCTACGTGCTGAAGCTGGAAGTGGTCTGCACCCCGCCGGCGAAGTAACCAGGGCTGCGCTTCATTTGCCTTTCCGGCGCGAAAGGGCTATCCGGCCTCGGCCCAGCCGCTCAAGAGTGAAGCCATGTCTCCCGCCGCCGCCGACGACCTGAAACGCCGCGCCGCAGCGCAGGCGCTGACCCATGTCACCGAGGGCATGCGGCTGGGTCTTGGCACCGGCTCCACCGCCAAGCACTTCGTGGACCTGCTGGGCGAGCGCGTGAAGGCGGGGCTCAACGTCCTGTGCGTGCCGACGTCGGAGGCCACCCGCGCCCAGGCGCAGGCCCTCGGGGTGCCGCTGACCACGCTGGACGAAACGCCCGAACTCGATCTCACCATTGACGGCGCGGATGAATTCGACGCCTCGCTGCGCCTCGTGAAGGGCGGCGGCGGCGCGCTTCTGCGCGAGAAGATCGTCGCGGCCGCGTCGGCCCGCATGATCGTCATCACGGACGATTCCAAGCGCGTGGCGACCCTGGGCCGCTTTCCGCTGCCGGTCGAAATCGTGCCGTTCGGCGCGGAGGCTACGCGCCGCGCCATGGCGCGCGCCATCCAGCGCGCGGGCTGCGCCGGAGACATCGTGCTGCGCCGGGGCGGGGACGGACATGTTTTCGTCACCGACGGCGGGCACTTCATCTTTGATTGCAGGCTCGGCTCCATCGCCGATCCGGAAAAGCTCGCGGCGCTGCTGGCGGGGATTCCGGGAGTCGTGGAGACTGGGCTTTTTCTGAATTTGGCGGACGCCGTGATCGTCGCGGCGCCCGGGGGCGTCGAAGTCGTGGGCGATCCCACGGGCGCCGCACGTCAAAACTCGAGGAGATGAGCAGTGAAGTTCCTTCGTACTCTCGTCGTCGTTCTCATGGCTGGCGCTGCGGGCGCGCCCGCGTTCGCCCAAGCGCCTGCGCCCGCGCCCGCCGCGCCCGCGCCCGCGCCGGTGATTTCGGCCTCTCATCTCGACGCCGCCAGGGAAGTGGTAGTGCTGTCGGGCATCGGCCGCACGTTCAACGCCATCGTGCCGCAGCTGGCCGACCAGACGGTCGTCACCATCACCCGCACGCGCCCTGAGGTCCGCACGGACCTGATCGCGGTGTTGACGGCGCTGCTGCCCGAATTCGAAAAGCGCAACGCGGAGATGATCGACTCGACGGCGCGCGCCTTCGCGGGCGTCATGACCGAGCAGGCGCTGAAGGACACGGCGGCTTTCTTCAAGACCGACGCCGGCAAGCAATATGTGCAGATGCAGCCCCGCGTGATCGACCAGATGGTCGTGTCGCTGGAAGCCTTCAACCGCCAGATGTCCACGGACCTCGTGGAGCGCGTGCGCGTGGAAATGCGCAAGAAGGGCCACAACATCTGATGGCCGATTACGACGTCGATCTCTTCGTCATAGGCGCTGGTTCGGGCGGCGTGCGCACGGCGCGCATCGCGGCCGGGTACGGCGCCAAAGTCATGGTGGCCGAGGAGTTCCGCATCGGCGGAACCTGCGTTATCCGCGGCTGCGTGCCGAAGAAGCTCTACGTCTACGCCAGCCGCTTCGCGGACGATTTCGAGGACGCGGCCGGATTCGGCTGGACGCTCGGCCAGAAGCCCACCTTCGACTGGCCGACCCTGGTCGCCGCCAAGGAGAAGGAAATCACCCGGCTCTCCGGCCTTTATCGCAAGGGGCTGGACGGCGCGAACGTTGCGGTGGTCGAGCAGCGCGCGGAAGTGGAGGGTCCGCACGAGGTGCGCCTCGCGGACGGGCGCCGCGTCACCGCGAGGTACATTCTGGTGGCCACCGGCGGCGCGCCCGTGCTGCAGCCCGCCGTTCCGGGCGTAGAGCACGGGATCACGTCGGACCAGATTTTCGACCTGCCGGAGTTTCCCAGGCGCCTCCTCGTGGTGGGCGGCGGATACATCGGCGTCGAGTTCGCCAGCGTGTTCGCGCGGCTCGGCTCGCAGGTGGCGGTCACGATGCGCGCCGACAACATCCTGCGCGGGTTCGACAATGACCTGCGCACCGCGCTTCGCGACGCGCTCGCCCATGCGGGCGTGACGTTTCACCCCAACGCGCTGCCGGTGCGCATCGAGAAGGAGGCGCACGGCCTTATCGCGCGCCTCAGCGACGGCTCGGCGCTCAATGTGGACCAGGTGCTCGTCGCCACGGGCCGCAATCCGCACACGACAGGCCTTGGCCTCGAAAAGGCGGGGGTGGCCATGCGGGCCAACGGCGCGGTGATCGTGGACGATCTGTCGTGCACCAACGTGCCCAGCGTCTTCGCCGTCGGCGACGTCACAGACGTGAGCAACCTCACCCCGGTGGCGATCCGCGAAGGCCACACGCTGGCCGACCGCCTGTTCGGCGGCAAGGACGTAGCGTGCGACCATGAGAACATCCCCACGGCGGTCTTCACCACGCCGGAGCTTGGCACGGTGGGCCTGTCGGAAGAGGCCGCCCGCGAGGCGTACCCTGTCGTGGACATCTACAAGGCCGCGTTCCGCCCCATGCGCGCCACGCTGTCGGGCCGTGAGGAGCGGGTGCTGATGAAGATCGTGGTGGACGGGACGACCGACCGGGTGCTGGGCGTCCATGTGCTGGGCCACGACGCGGGCGAGATGGCGCAATTGCTGGGGATCGCGGTGAGAATGCGCGCCACCAAGGCCGATTTCGACGCCACCATGGCGGTGCATCCCACGGCCGCCGAAGAACTTGTCACCATGCGCACCCGCACCGCGCGCTACGAACGCTAGACCCATGCGCAAGATCGTCGCCGCCAAGCTCCACGGCATCCGCGTCACCGGCGCGGACCTGAATTATCACGGCTCCATCACGCTCGATCCCGAGCAGTGCGAGCGCGCGGGCCTCTTGCCGCTCGAATTCGTCGAGATCTGGAACAAGGCGTCGGGCGCCCGCATCTCCACCTATGTCATCTTCGGCGAGCGCGGCTCGCGCTGCTGCGTGCTGAACGGCGCCGCGGCCCGCACGTGCCAGCCGGGCGACGAAATCATCATCGCCAGCTCGGCCTACGTGCAGGAAAGCGAAATCGCCGCCATGCGCCCGCGCGTGCTGACGTTCGACGCCCACAATAACGTCACGTCCACGCTCACGTATTCCGTGGCGCTGGACGCCGAGGGGCGCTGGTCGTTCGCCATCCTGGACGAAGCCGGGTCCGCCCTGCCGGTGCCGCTGCGCGCGCGCTGACGCCGCAGGCGTCCCCCGGTCGATCTGCCGCTTTCGATCATATCGCCAGCCGCAGGCGCCTCGTGTATAAGCGCGCCTTCGTGATTGTGCGGGCGAGCGGGCCATGGCCTGCTGCGCCCCTACGGAGTTGTTGACATGTCCGCAGATCGCTGGAGCCCGGATAGCTGGAGAGCCAAGCCGATTCAGCAGGTTCCGCACTATCCGAACCCTGCTGCGCTGGCCGAGGCGGAGAAGACGCTCGCGGGCTATCCGCCGCTGGTGTTCGCCGGCGAGGCGCGCAAGCTGAAGAAGGCGCTTGGGCAGGTCGCGCTGGGCCAGTCCTTCCTGCTGCAGGGCGGCGACTGCGCCGAGAGCTTCGCCGAGCACTCGGGCGACAACATCCGCGACTTCTTCCGCGTTTTCCTGCAGATGGCCGTCGTCCTGACGTTCGCGGGCTCCTCGCCCGTGGTCAAGGTCGGCCGCATCGCGGGCCAATTCGCCAAGCCCCGCTCGGCGCCCACCGAGAAGCGCGGCGACGTGGAGCTGCCAAGCTATCGCGGCGACATCATCAACGACATCGAGTTCACCCCCGAGGCGCGCACGCCCGATCCGCGCCGTCTGCTGGAGGCCTATCGCCAGTCGGCGGCGACCATGAACCTGCTGCGCGCGTTCGCGACCGGCGGCTACGCCAACCTTGAGAACGCCCATCGCTGGATGCTGGGCTTCGTGAAGGATTCGCCGCAGTCCCACCGGTATCAGGAGCTGGCCGACCGCATCACCGAGACGCTGGCGTTCATGCGCGCCATCGGGCTCGACGCCGAGACCCATCCCGAACTGCGGCAGACGGACGTCTACACCTCGCACGAGGCGCTGCTGCTGGGTTACGAGCAGTCGCTCACACGCATCGACTCGACCTCCGGCGACCCTTACGCGACGTCGGGCCACATGCTGTGGATCGGCGACCGCACGCGCCAGCTCGATCACGCCCACGTGGAATATTGCCGGGGCGTGAAGAACCCCATCGGGCTCAAGTGCGGCCCCTCGCTGAAGGCGGACGACCTGCTGCGGCTTGTGGAGGCGCTGGACGCCGACAACGAGCCCGGCCGGCTCACGCTGATCTGCCGCTTCGGCTCCGACAAGATCGTCGATCACCCGCCCAGCCTCATCCGCGCCGTGAAGCGGGAAGGGCGCAACGTCGTGTGGTCGTGCGATCCCATGCACGGCAACACCATCGCGGCGGGCGGCTACAAGACGCGCCCCTTCGAGCGCGTGATGAGCGAAATCCGCACGTTCTTCGCGGTCCACCAGGCCGAGGGGACCTACGCGGGCGGCGTGCATCTGGAGATGACCGGCCAGAACGTCACCGAATGCACCGGCGGCGCGCGGGCGAACTCGGAAGGCGATCTCAGCGACCGCTACGACACCTCGTGCGACCCGCGGCTCAACGCCGAACAGGCCATCGAAGTGGCGTTCCTCGTCGCGGAGCTCCTGAAGGGCGAGCGCGCCGGACAGCCGGCGCAGATCCGCGCGGCGGAATAGCGCCGCATACAACATGCCTGGGGGGGCGTATGGGCGCGATCGTCGCGGCTTTCTGGAACACGTGCGCAGGCCTGTCGCACGCGGTGCGCACCGAGCGGGCGGTGCGGCAGGAGACGCTTGTCCTGCTCATGGCGGTGCCGCTGGCGTATCTCGTCGGCGCCGGGCCGTGGCAGCGCGTGGCGCTCGTCGCCAGCGTGCTGCTGGTGATGGCGGTCGAACTGCTCAACACCTGCATCGAGAAGCTCTGCGATCACGTGACGCCGGAGCGGCACCCCACGATCAAGATCGTGAAGGACATGGGCTCGGCCGCCGTGTTCTGCGCCATCTGCGTCGCAGGCCTCATCTGGCTCGCCGCGCTGGCCGAGCGCCTGGCCTGGCTGTGAGCCGAACCGTCCCGGAGACGCCATGAACATCCGCATCCTCGCCGCCGCAGCCTGTTCGCTGCTTGTGACCTGCGCCGCGCAGGCGCAAACGTCCTTCGCCGGCAAGCAGGTCACCATCGGCATCGGCTCGTCCACGGGCGGCGGGCTCGACACCTATGGCCGGCTCGTGGCGCGCCACCTTGGCAAGCATGTGCCGGGCAATCCCACGGTCGTGCCCTCGAACATGCCGGGCGCGGGCGGTGGCATCGTGGCCGCCTATCTCGCCAACAAGGCGCCCACGGACGGCACGTTCATCGGCCTCGTGTTCCCGGGCATCATCGTCGACCCCCTGCTAAGCGAAAGCCTGCGCAAGAACTACGATCCGAGCACGTTCAACTACATGGGCAACGCCCATTCGGAAACGCTCGTCTGCCTCGTGCGGCGCGACGCGGAGGTGAAGACGCCCGCCGACCTGCTGACGACGCCCAGCATCATCGGCGCCACGGCGGCGGGCAGCACCACGTTCGACTTCCCCACCGCGCTCAACAGCGTGCTGGGCGCCAAGATGAAGATCGTGACGGGTTACAAGGGCTCGCGCGAAGTGACGCTGGCGGTGGAGCGCGGCGAGGTGCAGGGCATCTGCGGCGTCGGCTGGTCCACCATCAAGGTGCAATACCCGGACGTGCTCAAGAGCGAACTTTTCGCGCGCGTGTTCGCCCAGGAGGACATGAAGGGCCACCCGCAGCTCACCGCCGCCGGCGTGCCGCTGATGATCGATCTCGCCAGGAGCGAGAGCGACCGCAAGGTCATGGAGGTCTTCTACGCGCAGAACGCTTTCGCGCGCCCGCTCATCCTGCCGCAGGCCGTGCCCGCGCCCGTGGTGGAGACCCTGCGCCGCGCGCTCGACGCGACCATGAAGGACCCCGAGCTTCTGGCCGAAGCCGAGAAAATGAACATCGACGTCATCCCCAGCACGGGCGAACAGGTGCAGGACCTCGTGGCCCGCATGTACCGCACGGACGCGGAAACCGTCGAGCGCGTGAAGAAGACGCTGGGCCGCTAGGGCCGCCCTTCCGCCTTCTCTCGTTACGGGAGAAGGCGTCGCCGCGCAGCGGTGACGGATGAGGGTGCGGCCGAACGGGGCGCCAGGTCCGGCCCGCGCGCGAACTGCGCAATGCGGCCTTTATCGTTTCCGCTCCGCGTCCTATATAGGCGCCAGCGCACGCCGTCGGAAATCCCGGCGGCGGCGTTTGCGTTGCGTGACGCACCCCCGTTTTCTCCCGCCAGGGCCCGCTGCATCTCATGAGTTCGACCAAGGTGAACGAGCTGAAGCGCGCCGTCGCGGAACTCGCCAAGGGCGCTTCCGTGACGCTGGCCAGCGTGCCCGAAGGGTTCGACGCGTTCGTGGCCGCCGACATCGCGCGGGCGCTCGCCGCGAGCGGCGCCGAGGGCGCGGCCGTGCTCGTGCATGTGGCCCGCGACGCCCAGCGCTCGCGCGCGTTCCAGGACGCGCTCGCCTTCGCGGCCCCGCAGATCGAGGCGCTGGAGTTTCCCGCCTGGGACTGCCAGCCCTACGACCGCGCCTCGCCGAACGCCGCGCTGGTGTCGCGCCGCATGACCGTGCTGTCGCGCATCGCGCGCACGCGCTCCTCGGCCGAGCGGCCGCGCATCCTGTGCACCACCATCGACGCCATGATCCAGCGGGCGCCGCCGCGCCGGTTCATCGAGACGGAGAGCTTTTCGGCCGCGCCGGGCAATTCGGTCAACATGAACAAGCTGGCCGCCTGGCTGGAGACGAACGGCTACCTGCGCTCATCCACGGTGCGCGACACGGGCGAATACGCGGTGCGGGGCGGCATCCTCGATCTGTATCCGCCGGGATTGCCGGCGCCGCTGCGGCTCGACTTCTTCGGCGACACGCTGGAATCCATCCGGGCGTTCGATCCCGAGACGCAGCGCACCACCATGCAGATGCGCGCGCTCGACCTGGTGCCCATGAGCGAGGTGCAGCTCACCACCGACACCATCCGCCGTTTCCGGCAGGGCTACGTGGCCGAGTTCGGCGCGCAGACGCGCGGCGACATGCTGTACGAGGCGATCAGCGAGGGACGCCGCTATCCGGGCATGGAGCACTGGCTGCCGCTGTTCTACGGCGGCGCCGACACCCTGTTCGATTTCCTCGGCGACGCGCCGCTGATGCTCGACGCGCTGGCGGACGACGCGGCCGGCGAGCGGCTGGGCGAAATCCGCGATTACCACGACGCCCGCAAGACGCGGCAGGAACTCGACGGCGGCGCCACGCCCTACAAGCCGCTGCCGCCCGACGCGCTCTATCTCTCGCCCGACGAATGGCGCGAGCGGCTGGCCCGCGCGACTGTGGCGCGCGTCACGCCCTTCGCGCCTGCGCAGCCCGATCCGCGCATCATCGACTGCGGCGGGAAGGCGGGGCGCAATTTCGCCCCCGAGCGCACGGACGAGACGATCAACGTCTTCGAGGCGGCCATCGCGCATATCCGCGACCTGCAGGGGCAGGGCAAGCGCGTCATCGTGGCGGGCTTTTCGGACGGCTCGCGCGAACGCCTCGCCAGCGTGCTGGGCGAACACGGGCTGAAGAACATCCGGCCCGTCAACGCGCTCTCGGTCGCGCTGGCGTTCCCGCGCAACGAGACGCCGCTCGCCGTGATGGCGCTGGAGCAGGGGTTCGAGGCGGGCGACCTCGCAATCATCGGCGAGCAGGACATCCTCGGCGACCGGCTGATCCGCGGCCGCCGCAAGACGAAGCGCCCGCAGGATTTCCTCAGCGAGGCGACCTCGCTGACGGCGGGCGACCTCGTGGTGCACGTGGACCATGGCATCGGCCGCTTCACGGGACTGCGCGCCATCGAGGCGGCGGGCGCCCCGCACGATTGCCTGGAAATCCACTATGCGGGCGGCGACAAGCTGTTCCTGCCGGTGGAGAACATCGAACTGCTCTCGCGCTATGGCTCCGAGGATACGGAGATCGCGCTCGACAAGCTGGGCGGGCTCGGCTGGCAGACGCGCAAGGCGCGCATGAAGAAGCGCATCCGCGAGATGGCGCACGAACTCATCCGCATCGCCGCCGCACGCCAGTTGCGCGAGGCGCCCAAGCTCATCGCGCCCGAGGGCGCCTACGACGAATTCGCCGCGCGCTTCCCCTACGACGAGACGGAGGACCAGCAGGCCGCGATCGACGCGGCGCTGGACGACATGGCCTCGGGCCGGCCCATGGACCGGCTGGTCTGCGGCGACGTCGGCTTCGGCAAGACGGAGGTGGCCCTGCGGGCCGCGTTCGCGGCCGCCATCGAGGGCAAGCAGGTGGCGGTGGTGGTGCCCACGACGCTGCTCGCGCGCCAGCACTACAAGACCTTCGCGACGCGCTTCGCGGGCCTGCCCATCAAGGTGGCGCAGCTTTCTCGCATGGTGTCGGCGGCGGACCAGCGCGAGGCCAAGAAGTCACTGGCGGACGGCACTCTGGACATCGTCGTCGGCACGCACGCGCTGCTCGGCAAGGGCGTGACGTTCAAGGATCTCGGCCTCGTCATCATCGATGAAGAGCAGCACTTCGGCGTCACCCACAAGGAGCGGCTGAAGGAGCTGCGGGCGGAAGTGCATGTGCTGACGCTGTCGGCCACGCCCATTCCCCGCACCTTGCAGCTTGCGCTCATGGGCGTGCGCGAACTCTCCATCATCGCCAGCCCGCCGGTGGACCGGCTTGCTGTGCGCACGTCGATCACGCCGTTCGACGAGCTGCTGGTGCGCGAAGCCCTTCTGCGCGAGCGCTATCGCGGCGGCCAGAGCTTCTTCGTCTGCCCGCGCATCGAGGACATCGAGGACGTCACGGCCTTCCTGCGCAAGTCGGTGCCGGAAGCCAAGTTCGTCACCGCCCACGGGCAGATGTCGGCGACCGAGCTCGAGGAGCGCATGTCGGCCTTCTACGACGGCAAGTACGACGTGCTCGTCGCCACCGCCATCGTGGAATCGGGCCTCGACATCCCCACCGCCAACACGCTGATCGTCCATCGCGCGGACATGTTCGGCCTCGGCCAGCTTTACCAGTTGCGCGGCCGCGTCGGCCGCTCGAAGACGCGCGCCTATGCGCTCTTCACCTTGCCGCCGAACCGCACCCTCACGCCGCAAGCGGAAAAGCGCCTGAAGGTGCTGCAGTCGCTGGATACGCTGGGCGCGGGCTTCCAGCTCGCCAGCCACGACCTCGACATTCGCGGCGCCGGCAACCTGCTGGGCGACGAGCAGTCGGGCCACATCAAGGAAGTTGGATACGAGCTTTACCAGCAGATGCTCCAGGACGCCGTGGAGGCCCTGAAGGCGGGCGCCGAGGACGTTCAGGAAGAGGCGTGGTCGCCGTCCATCACGGTCGGTACGCCGGTCATGATCCCCGAGGAGTACATCACGGACCTTGGAGTCAGGCTCAATCTCTACCGCCGCCTGTCGACGCTGATGGACGACGAGGAGATCGAAAGCTTCGCGGCGGAGATGATCGACCGCTTCGGGCCGCTGCCGCCCGAGGTGAGCCAGCTTCTCAAGCTTACCTCCATCAAGGCCCTGTGCCGCAAGGCGCACGTGGAGAAGGTGGACGCCGGCCCGAAGGGCGTCATCGTCGCGTTCCGCGACAATTCCTTCGCCAATCCGGCGGGTCTGGTGCGCTACGTCACCGAGCAGGGGCATCGCGCCAAGGTTCGGCCGGACATGAAGATCGTGTTCATGCGCGACTTCGACGGGCCCGAGGAACGGCTTGAAGGCGCGCGGCGCATCCTGCGGGCGCTGGCCGACATCGCGGGCAAGAAGGCGGCCTGATCGCAAGCTTGAGGCTGCGCGGATGGGAACCGGGTCGGGCGACGATTGTTGCATGTGCGCAATCGGCGCCCCAATCGGAGACCCTCGCCATGAAAGCTCTCGTCTGGCACGGCAAGCAGGACATTCGCTGCGAGGAGGTGCCCGATCCGCGGATCGAACATCCGCGCGACGCCATCATCAAGGTCACAAGCTGCGCCATCTGCGGGTCCGATCTTCACCTTTACGGCGGCTTCATGATGGGCATGCAGTCCGGCGACATCGTCGGCCATGAGTTCATGGGCGAGGTGATGGAGGTCGGGGCCGGCAACAAGAAGCTGAAGGTCGGCGACCGCGTGGTGGTGCCCTTCACAATCTGCTGCGGCGAGTGCGACCAGTGCAAGCGCTCCAACTTCTCCGTATGCGAGCGCAGCAACCGCAATCGCGATCTGGCCAAGAAGATGTTCGGCCACACCACGGCGGGCCTGTTCGGCTACACGCACCTGACGGGCGGTTACGCGGGCGGGCAGGCCGAATACGTGCGCGTGCCCTATGCGGACGTGGCGCCGGTGAAGATTCCCAATGGGCTCAGCGACGAGCAGGTGCTGTTCCTTGGCGATATCCTGCCGACCGGATGGCAGGCGGCGGCGCAATGCGACATCCAGCCGGACGACACGGTCGCCGTGTGGGGCGCGGGGCCCGTGGGGCAATTCGCCATCCTGGGCGCCATCATGATGGGCGCGCGGCAGGTGGTCGCCATCGACAACGTGCCCGAGCGCCTGCGGCTCGCCCGCGAGGTCGGCGCGATCACGATCGACTTCAGCGAGGAAAGCGTCGTGGAACGGCTCAACGAGCTGACCCATGGGCGCGGGCCGGAGAAGTGCATCGACGCGGTCGGCATGGAGGCGCACGCCACCGCCACGATCGACTCGATGTACGACCGCGCCAAGCAGACGATGATGCTGGAGACGGACCGCGCCCACGTGCTGCGCGAGATGATCTACGTCTGCCGCCCCGCGGGCACCCTCTCCATTCCGGGCGTCTACGGCGGCCTCATCGACAAGGTGCCCATGGGCCAGTTGATGAACAAGGGCCTCACGGTGCGCACGGGCCAGACCCACGTGAACCGCTGGACGGACGACCTGCTGCGCCGCGTGCAGGAGGGCGAAATCGACCCGTCCTACATCATCACCCACCGCGCGCCTCTGTCGGAAGGGCCGAACTTCTACCAGACCTTCCGCGACAAGGAGGACGGCTGCATCAAGGTGGTGCTGAAGCCGTAACGGTCGCGCCGGGCAAAGACTGCGCGCCGGGAGGCGCGCGGTCCATCGAGGCGCGCCCGACGCCCGCCGGACGAGCCTCAAAGCTGGTGACGTGGGCGCTTCAATACGACTTGGGCATCCCCAGCACCCCGTGGCCGATGTAGGCGAGGATGAGGTTCGTCGAGATCGGCGCGATGCGCTGCACGCGGGCGGCGCGCCATTTGCGTTCGATGTCGTATTCGCGCGCCACCGCGAAGCCACCGTGGGTCTGCATGCAGGCTTCGCCGGCGTTCCATGCGGCTTCCGAGGAGAGCATGCGCGACAGGTTCGCCTCCTCGCCGCAGGGCAGGCCGGCCTGGAACTTCGCCGACGCGGTGCGCACCATCAGGTCCGCCGCGCGCCATTCCGCATAGGCGCGCGCGATGGGGAATTGTATGCCCTGGTTCTGGCCGATGGGGCGGCCGAACACAACGCGCTCCTTGGCGTAGGCGGTGGCCTTCTCGATGAACCAGCGCGCGTCGCCCAGGGATTCGTGGGACACGAGGATGCGCTCGGAGTTCATGCCTTCGAGAATGTGCCGGAAGCCCGACCCTTCCTTGCCGATGAGGTTCTTCACCGGCACGCGCAGGTTTTCGTAGAACACCTCGTTGGTCTGGTGCTTCACCATGGTTTCGATGGGGCGGATCGTCATGCCCTTGCCGAGCGACTCGCGGATGTCGACGAGAAGCACCGACAGCCCCTCGGTGCGCTTCTTCACCTGGTCCACCGGCGTGGTGCGCACCAGCAGCGTCATCAGGTCCGAATGCAGCGCGCGCGAGGTCCAGATCTTCTGGCCGTTGACCACGTAGTCGTCGCCGTCGCGCACCGCGCGGGTCTTCAGCTGCGTCGTGTCCGAGCCCGTGGTGGGCTCGGTGACGCCAAAGGACTGGTAGCGCAATTCGCCCGACGCGATGCCCGGCAGGTAGCGCGCCTTCTGCTCGTCGGTGCCGTAACGCACCAGCATGGCCATCATGTACATCTGCGCGTGGCAGGTGGCGCCCGAGCAGCCGGACGCGTGGATTTCCTCGAGGATCACCCCGCCCGCCCTCAGCGGCAGGCCCGAGCCGCCGAACTCTTCGGGGATCAGCGCCGAGAGGAAGCCCGCGCGCGTCAGCTCGGCCACGAAGTCCTTGGCGTATTCGCCCGTGTCCTCAAGATTGCGCCAGTAGGCGCCGGGATAATTGCGGCAGATGGCCCGCACGGCCTCGCGGATTTCAGGAAAGTCCTGTCCCACGGGGACCATGGCGAGGTCGTCGCCCGCGAGGTGGTCGAGGTCATCCATTCAAGCCTCCCATTATGGCCGTTGCGCTCTTGCGGCGCTGGCTGTCTTCAAAATCGCACGTTGTCCTGTCCGTCCAGCGCCTGCAATCGCGCGAACAGGACGTCCGCCGCGTCTTGCGGGAGCTTGCCGCGCACGCAATCCATGAACTTCGCGCGCAGCACGGCGGCGTCGATGGTGGCGGCGCGATCGTCCGGCGCGACCAGCGGCAGGCGGTGGACGCGGCCGTCCATGTAAGCGATGACCAGCGCGTCCTGCGCCGCCTCGCTGAAAGAAGCCGGGCCGCGCAGCGACAGGTCGCGCCGCACTTTGCCCATCAACTCGCGCACGTCAGGGCGCATCACGAACGCCTCGCAAATGAGGTCCAGGCTCGCGCGGCGGCCGATGACGCACATAGCCACGGCGAACTCGGCGCTGAACTTCGCCTCGAGGGGCGTGCGCGGGTCGGTGTGCACCAGCGGCACGACCCGCTCGGGCGCGGTGACGAAATCGACCTGCGCGATCTCCTCCGCCCGCAGGTCCTCGCGCTCCGCGAACGGGACGAGAGCGGCGATGATGCGATGGGCGCCGTAGCACATGGGATAGAGCTTCAGGCCGATCCCGTGCTCCAGCAGGCTCCACGTCCGGCCGAGTTGCGGCGCCCGCTCCAGATCGACTTCGCCTCTTGGCGAGAGCGCGAACAGGAAACCCCGCGGATCGTCGAACACGTCCGGAGACGCCGTCATGCCGGCTTGCGCGTAGCGGGCGGCGAGCAGGCCGTTGCGCGAGGCGTGCCCGGCGTGGAACGGCTTGGTCATGGTGCCAAAGTTCGCCACAAGTCCGCTCGACATGCTGGCCGCGATGGCCATGGCGTGCAGCGCGCGCGCCGGATCCAGCCCGCGCAGGCGCGCGCAGGCTGCGGCGGACGCGACGGCGCCGAAGACGCCCGTGGGGTGCCAGCCCTTGAGATGCTGGGGGGCGGCGTCGCGCGACGCGATCTCGCCCCAGACCTCGTAGCCGGTCGCGTAAGCGGCGATGAGATCGCGCCCGCTGGCGCCCAGCGCCTGCGCTTCCGCGAAGGCCGCCGGGGCGATGGCGACGCTGGGGTGCGCGGGATGAAAGCCAAGGCCGATGTCGTCATAATCCTGCGCGTGGCCCGCTGCGCCGTTCAGCAGCGCGGCCGTGGGGGCTGATGCGCGCTTGGTCTGGAAGAACAGGCTCGCCTCGTCGCCGGGAGGTTCATGCGCGCCAAGCAGGCGCACCGCGTCGTCGTCGCATCCCAGCACGACGCAGCCCGCATAATCCGTCAGCGCGTTGCGGATGGAGACAACGCCCTCGCGGGGGATGCGGTCGAAGGACATGCCGGACGCGAATTCGCCCAACGCGCGGCCGATCCGCCCGGTGCGGGACACGCTGGACGAAGGCGGGAGCGAGGCGTTGCTGCTGTCCATTCCGTCGCTCCCCGCGCGCGCCTAGCGCCTGCCGCTCGCCGCCGCGGCCCGCAGTTTCGAGAGCGCGCCGCCGCGCATGACCGCGCCGGGCAGGGGGTGGCCGACGATGTCCTCCGCCAGTTTCGCGCAGGCGATGAGGGCCTCGAGGTCGATGCCGGTGTCGACGCCCATCTCTTCGCACATGAACACGAGGTCCTCCGTGCAGACGTTGCCGGCCGCGCCCGCGTGTCCCGCGAACGGGCAGCCGCCGAGGCCAGCGACCGCGGCGTCGTAGCGCGCCACGCCCATCTCCAGCCCCGCATACGCGTTGGCGATTCCAAGCCCGCGGGTGTCGTGCAGATGCAGCGACAGGGGTAGGTCGGGATACGCGTCCTGCAGGGCGCCGACGACGCGCTTGATGGACAGGGGCGTCGCCCACGCCATGGTGTCGGCCAGCGACACATACTCCAGCTTGATCTCGTTCTCGTTGGCGATGGCGAGGATTTCGCCCACCAGCGACACCACCCGCGACACCGCCACGTCGCCCTCGTAATTGCACCCGAAGGCCGCCATCACGCCGCCGCGGGTCACCGGATAGCCCAGCTCGCGATAGCGCTGCACCAGCGTGCGCTGGGAGGCGATCTGCTCGGCCATGTCGCGGTTCTGGTTGCGTTTGAGGAAGGCGTCCGACGCGCCGACCACGATGGTGCCGCGTATGTCGAGCACCCCGGTGGCGATCGCGCGCTCGAAGCCGCGTTCGTTGAGCCAGAGGCCCGTGTAGGTGACGCCCGGCGCCGGCGCGATGCCGCGCACCACCTCTTCGGCGTCCGCCATTCCGGGCACGCGGCGCGGATCGACGAACGAGACGATTTGGATGTGGGTGAGGCCCGTGTGCGAGAGCGCGTCGATGAGTTCGATCTTGCGCGCCGTGGAAATGGGACCTTTCTCGATCTGGAAACCCTCGCGCGGGCCTTCCTCGAGAATATGGACTCTGGACGGGAGTTGGGTCACGGGGCTCGTTTCCTCATCTGTTGAGGCGAGCATGTCACGAAGCGCCCGGGGGTTTCAAGCGAGCCGCCGCGAATTGACTTGGGCGGCGCGCGGGCTAGTCTTGCGCCAGCCGCGCGGCAAAAGCGCGGACGGGGAAACGGCCCATATGGCGATTCGTATCGAAGGCCTGCGCAAGAGCTATGGCGCCTCCGTCGCCGTGGACGGGGTGGACATCGCCGTGCCCGAGGGCAAGATGCTCGTGCTGCTGGGCCCTTCGGGCTGCGGCAAGACCACCACCATGCGCTGCATCGCCGGGCTGGAGCAGCCTGAGGAAGGCGTCATCGCCATCGGCCAGCGCACGGTGTTCAGCCATGCCGGACGCATCAACGTCGCGGTGAACGAGCGGCGCGTGGGCATGGTGTTCCAGTCCTACGCCATCTGGCCGCACATGAGCGTGTACGAGAACGTCGCCTATCCGCTCGACATGACGGGCGTGGCCCGGGCCGAGAAGGAAAAGCGCGTCACGGAGATTTTGCGGGTCGTGGGGCTGGAAGGCTTCGGCGAGCGCGGCGCCAGCTATCTCAGCGGCGGGCAGATGCAGCGGGTGGCGCTGGCGCGCAGCCTCGTCATGCGTCCCTCCGTGCTGCTGTTCGACGAGCCGCTCAGCAACCTCGACGCACGGCTGCGCGACCATCTGCGCGTGCAATTGCGCGAATTGCAGACCACGTTCGGCATCACCAGCGTCTACGTGACCCACGACCAGCGCGAGGCGCTGGCGCTGGCGGACGAGATCGCCGTGATGCAGGCCGGGAAGGTGGTGCAGCGCGGCGACCCGGTGTCGCTGTACCGGCGCCCGAAGACCAGCTCCATCGCGGACTTCCTGGGCTACAGCAACATTTTCGACGCCACGCTGGCGGACGGCGGCGCGAACCCTCGGGTCTCGCTCGACGGACAGGCCTGCGTGCTGGAGACGCTGGACGCGCCCCCGGCCGGGCCCATCAGCGTGTGCGTGCGGCCGGACGACATCACGGTGCGCGCAAGGGACGGGGCAGGGAGCCCGGCGCCGGGGATGAACCGGCTTGAAGGCGACATCGTGCTCGCGAGCTTCATGGGGCCGTTCTATCAATATCGCGTGCGCCTGCCGCAGGGCGCCGTGTGGGAGGCCTATGGCCCGGCGGACGCGCGTGGGCATGGCCTGGGCGAGCGGGTGCTGCTCGACGTGCCGGCCAGCGCGGTTCTCGTGGCGCCGCGCACATGAACGGCGGCGCGTTTTCCTCAAGCCGGCCGGCCGGCCTGCTGCTGATGGGCGTGCTGTTCCTCGCGCTCGTGGTGCTGGTGGCCGCGCCCGTGGGCACCCTCGTCTACACCTCGCTGCTGAGCGGGGCGCCGTTCTCGGGCCAGACCGGGCTCACCTTCACGCTGGACCATTACCGCGCGCTGCTGTCGGGCGATCTGGCCGAAGCCACCATGAACACGCTGATCGTTTCGCTGGGCGGCGCCGTCATCGCCATGGCGATCGGGTGCAGCATGGCGTGGCTGGCGGCGCGCACGGACGCGCCGTGCAAGTCGCTCATTCACCTTGCGGGCGTCATGCCCCTGTTCGTGTCGCTGTTGGTGGCGGCCGTCACCTGGTCGCTGCTGGGCTCGGGCCGCAGCGGCTACCTGAACCTCATCTTCGATTACATCGGCCTGCCCATCCGCCTGCAGATGCAGTCGCTCAGCGGCATCACGTTCATTCACGGGCTCTACTACACGCCCTATCCGTTCATCTTCCTCTACAGCGCGCTCACGCTCGTGAACCCCGACATGGAGGAAGCCGCCGCCGTGCATGGCGGCACGTTGCAGCGCAATCTGCGGCGGATCACGTTTCCGCTGGTGAAGCCTGCGCTCATCGGGGCGTTCCTGCTGATCGTGGTGCTGATGGCGGAGGACTTCCCGGTGCCGCAGATCCTCGGCGCGCCGGTGGGCATCGAGACGCTGTCGATCTCGATCTACAAGCTCATGACCGTGGTGCCCTCGCAGCCCAACCAGGCGGCGGCGGTCAGCATCGCGCTCACCGCGCTGGTGTGCGTGCTGGTCTATGTCCAGCGCCGCGCGCTGTCGGGGCGCGATTACCGCACGCTCACCGGCAAGGGCGCGCAGGTGCGGCCCATCCGCCTCGGAGCGTGGCGCTGGCCCGCCTTCGGCTTCGTGGCGCTGTACGCGTTCATTGCGGTCGGCCTGCCGATGCTGGCGCTGTTGCAGGGCGCATTGCGCAGCAACCTCTTCATCGTGGACGCCGCCGCCCTGTTCGATCCCGCGCAGATGAGCCTCAAGCACCTGCACGAGGCCATCACCAGCCCGACGGTGCGGCAGGGCTTGCTGAACAGCCTCATCGCCGGCGGGCTGACGGCGCTCATCGGGTCCGTGTTCTTTTTCGTGCTCGCCTATGTGGTGAACCGCAGCACGCTGCCGGGGCGGCGCGCGCTCGAATACCTCGCCATGACGCCCATCGCGGTGCCGGCGCTGGTCATGGGCCTCGGCATCCTGTGGACGTGGGTGCGCATGCCGCTGCCGGTCTACGGCACGCTGGCCATCCTGGTCATCGCCTTCCTCACCCGGTTCCTGCCGCAGGGCTACAGGGCGGTGTCCAGCAGCATCCAGCAGGTGCACGACGATCTGGAGAGCGCCGCCATGGTGGCGGGCGCCACGCGGCAGGGGGCGATCCGCACCATCACGCTGCCGCTGGTGCGCGGCGGAGTGGTGGCCTCCGCGTTCCTGATGATCGTGCTGGGGGTGCGCGAACTCACTGCGTCGCTGTTCCTCTACACGACGGACACGCGCGTGCTCTCCATCGTGATTTACGAGGCCTACGTGAACGGCTACTGGGCGCAGGTCGCGTCCATCAGCCTCATCTACACCGTGCTGCTGGTGGCGCTGACGCTGATCGGCCGGCGCTGGCTGCGCGCGCAGCTTTGAGAGGAAACGTCATGAGCGACAGCGACATCCTGAAGATCGAGACCGCCGGCAAGGTGCGGCTGCTGACGCTGAACCGGCCCGACCGCCGCAACGCGCTCTCGCGCGATCTCTCGCAGGCGCTGCGCCGCGCGATCATCGCCGCCGACACGGACAACGACGTTTCCGTCGTCGCCATCACGGGGGCGGGCAGCGCGTTCTGCGCCGGCGCGGACCTGAAGGACGCGCGCGCCACGGACGAATCCACCGGCGCCTATCGGGGCCCGCTGCACGAGCCCGAGCGCAGCCTGTTCGAGGTGATGATCGACTCGCGCAAGCCGCTGATCGCCCTCGTCAACGGCCCCTCGCTCGCGGGCGGCTGCGAACTCGCTCTCGCCTGCGACCTGCGAGTGGCGGCCGACACCGCCTTCTTTGGCGTGCCGGAGGCCAAGCGCGGCATGGGCGCCCATTTCGCCTCCGTGGTGCTGCCCACCATGGTGCCGCCAGCCATCGCGATGGAATGGCTGTACACGGGCCGCCGGATCGATCTGGAAGAAGCGGTGCGCTGGGGGCTGGTGAACCGGGTTGCGCCGCTGGCCGACCTGATGCGCGTAGGGATGGACCTCGCCAACGAGATCGCCGCGAACGCGCCCCTGTCGCTCCAGCGGCTGAAGCTCACCTTCCGCAAGTCGCACGGCCTGCCGCTGCACGCGGGCCTGCGGCTGGACGCGGGGCCGGACGTCTACGCCTCCGAAGACCGCAAGGAAGGCGCGCGCGCCTTCCTGGAGAAGCGCGCCCCTGTATGGCAGGGGCGGTAGGAACGCTCCCGGGAGCCGCGGCGCCTACTCCGCGGCGGCCTGCCCCTTCACCTTGGGCATGGGCCTGCGCGTCAGCACTTCCTTCAGGAAGCGGCCCGTGTGCGAGCGTGGGTTGGCGGCGATCTCCTCGGGCGTGCCTTGCGCCACGATTTCGCCGCCGCCGTCGCCGCCCTCGGGTCCCATGTCGATGACCCAGTCGGCGGTCTTGATGACTTCGAGATTGTGCTCGATCACCACCACGCTGTTGCCCTGGTCCACCAGTTCGTGCAGCACTTCGAGCAGCTTCTTCACGTCATGGAAGTGCAGGCCCGTGGTCGGCTCGTCCAGGATGTAGAGCGTGCGCCCCGTCGCCCGGCGCGACAGTTCCTTGGAGAGCTTGACGCGCTGCGCCTCGCCGCCCGAGAGCGTCGTCGCCTGCTGGCCCACCTTCACATAGTCGAGGCCGACGCGCTTCAGCGTCTCCATCTTCTCGCGGATGGTCGGCACGGCCTTGAACAGTTCGCGCGCCTCCTCCACCGTCATGTCCAGCACGTCCGCGATGGAGCGGTCGCGGTATTTCACCTCCAGCGTCTCGCGGTCGTAGCGCTTGCCCTTGCAGACGTCGCAGGTGACGTAGACGTCCGGCAGGAAGTGCATCTCGATCTTGATGACGCCGTCGCCCTGGCACGCCTCGCAGCGGCCGCCCTTCACGTTGAACGAGAAGCGGCCCGGCTGGTAGCCGCGCGCCTTCGCCTCCGGCAATTGCGCGAACCATTCCCGGATGGGCGTGAACGCGCCCGTGTAGGTGGCGGGGTTGGAGCGCGGCGTTCGGCCGATCGGCGACTGGTCGATGTCGATGACCTTGTCGAGATGCTCCAGCCCCTCGATGCGGTCGTGCGGGGCAGGGTGCTCCATGGCGCCGTTCAGGCGGCGCGCCACCGCCTTGTACAACGTGTCGATGACGAACGTGGACTTGCCGCCGCCCGAGACGCCTGTGACGCACGCGAACAGGCCCAGCGGAATCTCCGCCGTGACGTTCTTCAAGTTGTTGCCGCGGGCGTTCACCACCTTCAGCTTGCGCCCCGGCTGCGCTTTGCGGCGCGCGCGCGGCACCGCCACGGATTTGCGGCCCGACAGGTAATCGCCCGTCAGGGAGTTGGGATCGTTGAGAATGTGCTCGGGCTTGCCCTCCGACACGATGCGCCCGCCATGGATGCCCGCGCCCGGGCCCACGTCCACCACGTAATCGGCGGTGAGGATGGCGTCCTCGTCGTGCTCCACCACGATGACCGTGTTGCCCAGATCGCGCAGGCGCCGCAGCGTCTCGAGCAGACGGGCGTTGTCGCGCTGGTGCAGGCCGATGGACGGCTCGTCCAGTACGTAAAGCACGCCTGTCAGCCCGGAGCCGATCTGCGACGCGAGGCGGATGCGCTGGCTCTCGCCGCCCGAAAGGGTGCCGGCGGCGCGCGCGAGCGTGAGGTATTCCAGCCCGACGTCCACGAGGAAGATCAGCCGGTCGCGGATTTCCTTCAGGATGCGGCCCGCGATCTCGTTGCGCTTCTTGTCGAGCTTGCTCGGCAGATCCAGCGCCCATTGGGCCGCGTCGCGCACCGATAGCTGCGAGATTTCGCCGATGTGGCGCATGTCCACCTTCACGGCGCGCGCTTCCGGCTTCAGCCGGTGGCCCTCGCAGGCTGCGCAGGGGGTGTCTGACATGAAGCGCGAGATTTCCTCGCGCGCCCACTCGCTCTCGGTCTCGACGTAACGGCGCTCAAGGTTGCGCACCACGCCCTCGAACGGCTTCTTCACCTTGTAGGCGCGCATCCCGTCGTCGTACGCGAAGGTGATCTCCTCCTCGCCCGAGCCGAACAGGATGACGTCGCGCACGCGCTTGGTCAGCTCGTCCCAAGGCTGGTCGAGCCGCACCTTGTAGTGCTTGGCGATGGCCTCAAGGGTCTGCAGGTAATACGGCGAGGACGATTTCGCCCACGGCCCCACCGCGCCCTTGCGCAGGGTGGCCTTGGGGTCGGGGATCACCATCTCGGGATCCACCTTCTGCTCGAACCCGAGCCCGCCGCACGCCGGGCAGGCGCCGAACGGGTTGTTGAACGAGAACAGCCGCGGCTCGACTTCCGAGATCGTGAAGCCCGACACCGGGCAGGCGAACTTGGACGAGAACAGGATGCGACGGGGCTCGCCCTTGGCGTCCTTCTCGTCGGCGTATTCCACCACCGCGATGCCGTCCGCCAGCTCCAGGGCCGTCTCGAAGGATTCCGCCAGCCGCGCCGCGGCGTCCGGGCGCACGACGATGCGGTCCACCACCACGTCGATGTCGTGCTTGAACTTCTTGTCGAGCGCCGGCGCCTCGGCGATCTCGTGGTAGGTCCCGTCGATCCTGAGGCGCTGGAATCCGCGCTTCATGTATTCGGCGATTTCCTTGCGGTACTCGCCCTTGCGGCCGCGAATGACCGGCGCCAGCAGATAGAGGCGCGTCTTCTCCGGCAGCGCGAGCACCCGGTCCACCATCTGGCTCACCGTCTGGCTCTCGATGGGCAGGCCGGTGGCGGGCGAATAGGGCACGCCCACGCGCGCCCACAGCAGGCGCATGTAGTCGTAGATCTCCGTCACCGTGCCGACGGTGGAGCGGGGGTTCTTCGACGTGGTCTTCTGCTCGATGGAGATGGCGGGCGACAGGCCGTCGATCTGGTCGACGTCCGGCTTCTGCATCATCTCGAGGAACTGGCGCGCATACGCGGACAGCGATTCCACGTAGCGGCGCTGGCCCTCCGCGTAAATCGTGTCGAACGCCAGCGACGACTTGCCCGAGCCCGACAGGCCCGTGAACACCACCAGCTTGTCGCGGGGAATCGTCAGGTCCACGTTCTTGAGGTTGTGCTCGCGCGCGCCGCGGATCGAAATCGTGCGCTGGTCGGCGAAGCGCAGGTTCAACGCTGGATCCGCCTCGGCGCTGGACGCGGCGAGCTTGGGCGAATAGAGATTCGGAGCTGGGAGCTTGGGCGCGGCGCGCTTGGCGGCGACCTTGGGCGCAGCGCCTTTGGTGGTTTTGGGCGGCATGGGTCTCGATCTGGCTCGGTCGGGGTTGGCTGCAAGGTAAGACGTCCGCCCGCAGATTCACAGAGCGCGAATCGACGCGAGTAGAACATAGAAAGAACATCAGGCCCGCCCGTCAAGCGGCCCGCGCTGCATACGGAACGCCCGCCCGGCCAGACCTGTTGTGTCCCCAACGCAATCGCGAGCGAAAGGGGCGCACCATGGCGCGCATAGATTTTGCCGGCCGCTTTCAGGCGTCCGCGCGCATGAACCTCGTGCCGGGCGCTTACTACCTCGGGTTCGGCTGCCGCAATTGCGGCGCCGACCTCGCGGTTCTCGACGCCCCCACGCAGGGCGACCCCATCGACGCGACCGGAGAGGGCCAGTTCGAGGTGCAATGCCCGCGCTGCGGCGAGATCCACACCTACGAGGCTCGCGCCATGCGCATGTGGCAGGCGGCCACCGCGATGCCGGGCGGTTCGGACTGATCGGCCTGCCTCGGAGGCCCGGCGCCTGTTGCGCATTCGCGCCCGCTCTGATAAGAACAAATTAGGAACGTCGTGAGCTGCGCAGGCGGCGCCGCGCGAGCCCTCCGGTTCACGCCATTGTGGACAAGGGCGGCGCGGGGTCGGAATTTCTGCTTGCGCGGGGGTCCGGCGCGGTAGGGTGCGCGCCACGTTAAAAGTCATTTCGCCGGTGACGGCGAGCGATCTTTTGGAGAGCGGGTTATGTCGGGCAGCGTCAACAAGGTCATTCTCATTGGCAATCTGGGCCGGGACCCGGAAGTCCGGCGCATGAACTCGGGCGATTCCGTCGTCAACTTCTCGCTCGCCACCACCGAGTCGTGGCGCGACAAGGCGACGGGCGAGCGCAAGGACAAGACCGAGTGGCACAACGTCGTCATCTTCAACGAGAACCTCGGGAAGGTCGCCGAGCAGTACTGCAAGAAGGGCTCGAAGGTTTACA
>JAQGJX010000175.1 GCA_028290405.1 Hyphomicrobiales bacterium | reverse complement strand
CCCCATTCCGCCCATGGCGCCTACGGCCGCGCCGCCGCCTCCGGCGTCCTTGCCGTCAGCGCCCCTGCCTTCAGCGCCCCCGCCTTCGGGGCCCTTGCCTCCGGGGCCCCCGGCGGACCCTCAGGGCGAGCTGACGCCCGATACGCGGCGGGGCATGTCCTTCGAATGGCTGGAAAACGCCATCAAGCGCGATCCCGACGCCCCGACCGGGCGCGTGGCGAGCGAGCCCGCCGCATCCGACGCGCCTGCGGAGGACGCCAGCCGGCTGTCGCGCCGTTTCGAATCCCATGGCGTGAAGTACAACCTGTTTAACGACGGGCGGATCGAGGCGGAAGCGGACGGGCAGTTGCACCGCTTCTCCTCGCTGACCGAGCTGCGCGCGTTTCTCGACAAGCGCATGAAGGACCAGCAGGGCCCCTGAGGGCGCCGGCTCACTTGATGAGCGGCGCCAGCGCCTTGAAGTCCGGCGTGCCGGCTTCCCCAAGCCATTCGAACAGCGCCATCTCGACGCTGACCACGCCGACGCCCGCAAGCTCCATCCGCCGCAACGCGAGGTCGCGGGAGAGGGGCTGGCGGGAGCTGACCGCGTCCGCCGCCACGAAGGCGCGCAGGCCCGCTTCCTGAAGCGCGATGGCCGTTTGCAGCACGCAGACATGCGCCTCGATCCCGCACACCAGCACTTCCGTGCGCCCGGCGGCGGCCAGGGCGCGCACGCGCTCGGCGATGGCCGCGTCGCCCATGCACGAGAAAGCCATCTTGCTCAGAGTCGCGGCGCCGTCCGGCAGAAGGCCCCTCAGGCTCTCCACGGTGGCCCCGATGCCCTTGGGGTATTGCTCCGACACGGTGATGGGCGCGCCGAGCCGCGCCGCGCCCTGGATCAGGCGGGCGCATTGGGCCACGAGCGCGTCCGGCGCCGTCATCGCAGGCAGCAGCCGCTCCTGCACGTCCACCACCATCAGGTGGGCGCGCGCGCGCGAGAGGAGGGCGCTCACGCGGGCGCCCGGCGCTGCGCCGCCCAGATCGCGAAGGCGAACTCCAGCGCGATCTCGTTCAGCCGGTCGAAGCGCCCGGAGGCGCCGCCGTGGCCTGCGTCCATGTTGGTGCGCAGCAGGATGGGCCCGCCGCCCGTCATCTTCGCGCGCAGGCGGGCGACCCATTTGGCGGGCTCCCAATAGGTGACCCGCGGGTCGGTGAGGCCGGCCTCGGCGAGGATCGGCGGATAATGCTGCGGCTTCACGTTGTCATAGGGCGAGTAGGCGCGAATGGCGTCGAACGCCTTGGGGTCGGAGATGGGATTGCCCCATTCCAGCCATTCGGGCGGGGTCAGCGGCAGGGTGTCGTCCAGCATGGTGTTGAGCACGTCCACGAAGGGCACGTCCGCGATGACGCCTGCGAACAGCTCCGGCGCCATGTTGGCGACCGCGCCCATCAGCATGCCGCCCGCCGAGCCGCCCAGCGCCACGATGCGGCCTTCGCTCGTGTACTTCTCCTGCGCGAGCCTGCGGCCGCAGGCGATGAAATCGTGGAACGTGTTGGGCTTCTTCTCGAGCTTGCCGTCGAGGTACCAGTTCCACCCCTTGTCGGTGCCGCCCCGGATGTGCGCGATGGCGTAGACGAAACCGCGGTCCACCAGCGACAGGCGCGTGGTGGAGAAGTGCGCCTCGAACACGTCGCCGTAAGAGCCGTAGCCCTCCAGCAGCAGCGGCGCGGTGCCGTCGATGGGCGTGGACCTGGCGTGCAGCAGGGAAATCGGCACGCTCGCGCCGTCGTGCGACAGCGCCATGATGCGGCGCGTCACGTAATCGTCCGGGTTGTGGCCCGAGGGAATGATCTGCCGCTTGAGCAGCGTGCGCGCCCGCGTGGTCATGTCGTAGGACCAGATCTCGGACGGCTCCTTCAGCGACGAATAGCCGAAGCGCATCACGTTCGTGTCGAACTCCAGCACCTCGTCGAGGTCGAGATCGTAGACGTCGCCCTCGTGCTCGATGACGTGCTCCTCGCCCGAGGCGATGTCGCGGATCACGATGCGCGGCAGTCCGTCCTCGAGCTCCGTGCGCACCAGATGGCGCGCATAGGCGACGCAGCCGGTGATCATGCGCCCCGGCTTGTGCGGCACAAGCTCGGTCCAGTGCTCCAGGCGGGGGTTGGCCAGCGGCGCCTGCATGATCTTGAAGTCTTCGCACCCGTGCGCGTTCGTCAGGATGAACAGGTGGTCGCCGTGGTGGTCCACGTCGTAGCGCAGCTTGGGCTGCTTGGGCTCCACCAGCACGGGCTGCGCGTGCGGGTCCGAGAGGTCGAGCAGATAGGTCTCGGCCGCCTCGTGGTCCTCCACCTCGATGGTCGCGTAGGCGCCCGATTGCGTCTCCCCGATGCGCACGAACCAGCGCGGGTCGAATTCCTCGAACACCAGCTCGTCATGGTCCGGCGCCTCGCCGAGCCTGTGGCGATAGACGCGGCAGGGCCGATGGTTCTCGTCCATGCGGATGTAGTAAAAGCCGCTCGCGTCCGAGAACCACACGACGCTGCCGTCCGTGTCGGGGATCTTGTCGCGCAGGTCCTTGCCGCTCTTCACGTCGCGGATGCGCAGGGTGAAGTACTCCGAGCCCTTCACGTCGACGCTCCACGCCACCATGGCGTGATTGGGCGAATGGGTGGCGGCCGCCAGGTCGAAGAACGCCTTGCCCTCAGCCATTTTCGCGCAATCGAGCAGAATGTGCTCGCGTCCGCCCTTGCGCGGGCGCCGGCACACCAGCGGATGCTGCGCGCCCTTGCGATAGCGGTTGTAGTATTGCCACGGCCCGTCTGCGGACGGCGGATCGCTGTCGTCTTCCTTGATGCGCCCGCGCATCTCCTTCACGAGCGTCTTGCGCAACTCGCGCTGGGGCTTGAGCACCGCGTCCGCATAGGCGTTCTCGGCGGTCAGCACCGCGCGGATGTCCTTGGGCAGGGCGGCGGGATTGCGCAGGACCTTCTGCCAGTTGGGCGCGCGCAGCCAGCCGTACTCGTCCACGATGGTTTCGCCGTGGAAGGTCCGGCTCACGGGCCTTTTCCGGACGGGAAGCGGGGGCGGGGGAAGGCCGGCCGCCAGCGCCGCGAGGGCCGCCTTGTCGGTCCTCTTCTTCGGCTCCGCGCGTTTGGCCGACCTTGCGCCCGACTTCTTCTTGCGGCTGCTGTCCGGGGCGCCTGATTTCGCCGGTTTTGACTTTTGCGCCATGGGCTTGGACACGGCTGGCGACTTTGCCTTCGCCCGGGAGGCGCCGGTCGCGCCGCGCGCTTCGGCGGGCTCGCCTGCTGGCGCGCTCAAGGGTGCGGGCTTCTTCATCTGCCGGTGCTCCAGGTCGAATCCGGGGCGTCGGCGCCCGGGCCGCCAGAGTTAAGCGCACCCGGCTTCCGGGACAAGACGCGGGAGGTTAGCGAGGCGACGGGGGGCGCCGGAAGCTTCCGTGCGCGTCGCCGCAATGGGGGAGGTCTGAAGCGGCCGCTTATCCGTACATGTTTATTCTAGGGTTACATAATTGTGAGTTTAATTCTATTGTAAAGCGGTTAAATCGAAGTATGTTGCGCGTTAATCAATTGGGATCGCCTCCGGAGTCGCGTTTTTTGAACGCCGTTGGCCATTCGTAAGCAAATGTAAAATGGAAAGAGCAGGATAACCATGAGCGATACGCAGGCAAACTACATCGAACTGGCAGCCGACATCGTCTCCGCATACGTGAGCAACAATTCCGTTCCGGCAAGCGACCTTGGCGCGCTCATCAACGACGTGCATTCCGCCCTGCTGCGCGTCACCAACGTCCCGGTCGTCGCCGTCGCCGAACCCCTGAAGCCTGCTGTGTCGGCCCGCCGCTCGGTCCACGACGACTACATCATCTGCCTTGAAGACGGTAAGAAGTTCAAATCCCTGAAGCGCCACCTGCGCACCCAGTACAACATGACCCCCGAGCAATATCGCGAGAAGTGGGGCCTGGCGGCTGACTACCCGATGGTCGCGCCGAACTACGCCAAGGCCCGCTCGCAGCTCGCCAAGCAGATGGGCCTCGGCCAGAAGCGCCGCCGCACCCCCACGCGCGCCAAGTAACGCGCAGCGGCCCCCGGCGTTTCAAGTATAGCGAACGCCGCAGAACCGGGTTTACATGAAGGCCGTGCGGAAACGCGCGGCCTTTTAATTTGGGACGCGCGCCTGCGGTTGACGGCGCCCGAAATGCCGATGGATAGACAAAATTCCTAACACAGCCCGATGATGGTTAATTTCCAACCCAAAATTTGAGCCGATACAGGAATTTTTTCTTGCCATCAGGACCCGTCCAGTCCTAACTTCAGCTTGCCGATAAGGTCCGGCTCAAGTTGGAGTTCAAAATGATGTCCAGGGGAGTTCGGAGAGGGTCCCGCGTCGCGGCCATACGGCGTCTCAAGGGCTTGCGGTCATGAAGCGCCCATCGAGGAAGCCGCACATGCGCGCCGCCGCCGGTCCGGTCATCGAGCGAGCCGCCTTGCGCCTGCTGGGGGCGCTGTGCGCGCCTGCCGCCTATGGGCGTCTTGATCCTGAGTCCGGGGAGGTCGCCATCGTGGGCCGCCGCAACGGCGTGTCCATGTGCGTGGCGCGCGCCACCAGGGCGGAGGCGGGCGCGTTGGCGGCCCGCGACCTCGCGGTCTGGGAGGAGGTCGCTCCGGGCCGGTCCCGGCTGGTCGCCACCGACCCCGGCCGCGCCGCGCTGGCCCGCGCCAGCGCCCCCCCGGAGGCTCCGGCGTTCCTCGCCCAGCACGCAGGTCTCGAAACCCGCCGCGTGGAGGCCCGCCCGGGCGCCTCGTTGGCCAAAGTGCTGGTCAACGCGGACGAAAGCCCGCTCGGCTGGCTGGCGCGCCGCAAGCTTGTGGGCGCGGCGGAATTCGAGGCCGGGGAGCGCCTGCGGCGCGATCTCGACATGGCGCAGACCCTGCCGCGTGTGACGGCGAACTGGAGCGCCAGCCCCTCGGCGGCCGCCCACGGCGCGCAGGGGCTGCATATCTCAGAGCGGGTGGCGGCGGCGGGCCAGCGGGTGGACCGCGCGCTCCGCGCCGCCGGGCCTGAGTTCGCGGGCCTGCTGCTGGACGTTTGCGGCTTCCTGAAGGGGCTGGAGACCATCGAGGCCGAACGCAACTGGCCGAGGCGCTCCGCCAAAGTGGTGCTCGCTCTCGCCCTGGGCAAGCTGGCGCGCCATTACGGACTCGGCGAGCCCCCGGCGCCGCGCGCCGCGAAGGCGCCCCAGCATTGGGGCGCGGCCGACTACCGCCCCCGCATCGATCCTGGCGAGGGCGCCTGAGGCGGCAGCGTCAGGCCTGCGGGGCTTGCTCCAGCGTCGCGCGGGCGTCCCGGCGGATGCGGTCCACCATGGAGCGCACGCCGTTGGAGCGCTGGGGCGTGAGGTGTTCGACGAGCCCGAGGCGTTCGAACGCCCCCATGGCGTCCGTCGCCAGCACCTCGTGGGCGGTCTTGCCCGCGCCGTTCTCGCCCGAATAGAGCGTCAGCAGGATGGCGACGAGCCCGCGCACGATGTGGGCGTCGCTGTCGGCGCGAAAGCTCAGGACGGGTTCGCCGCTGGCGTCGCGGCTCACCCGCGTCTCCAGCCAAACCTGGCTGGCGCAGCCGCGCACGCGGTTTTCCTCCGTGCGCGCGTCCTCGCTCAGGTCGGGCAGGGCGCGGCCCAGCTCGATGACATAGCGATAGCGCTCCTCCCAATCGTCGATAAGGGCGAAATCCTCGATGAGGTCGTCAATCGTCATGGTGCGCTCGTGCTGGCGTCGATGGTCGCTCGTGCTGGCCTCTATATGGAAGAGGCCCAAAGCTTCCGCCAG
>JAQGJX010000162.1 GCA_028290405.1 Hyphomicrobiales bacterium | reverse complement strand
CTTGGGCAGCAGGGCGAGCTGGAGATCGCGCTCCAGGGCGAGCGCGCCGGCTTCGTCGTCCTGCGAGGCGCGCCAGGCGTCGATGGTCGCGCACAAGGGCTCGAGCTCCGAGAGCTCGCGCGACAGGGCGCCGAATTCCGCGCCGCTCGCGCCGGCGGAGAGTTTCGCCGACACTTCGTCGCGGCGGCGCAGGATGAGATTGAGCTTGTCTTGAGGCAGCATGGGAGATGGTGTTCCGGAGACGCGGCGGGGTTCAGAAGGTCGCCAGGGCCTCGCTACAAGGGCACGCCCTTGGCGTCCGCGTAGGCGCGCAGCTTTTCGCGCAACGAGGACGCGCCGGTGCGCTCGGCCAGGAGGCTCTCGACGAAGGCGGCGGTCTCGCGGGCGTTCATGGCGAGGATCGCGGCCTTTACGGGGCCGATGCTGGCCGCCGACATGGAGAGGCCGCGGTAGCCGAGGCCAATGAGCGTCATGGCTTCCAGCGGGCGCCCGCCGATCTCTCCGCACAGCGTCACGGGCGTGCCGCTGGCCGCGCCCGCGCGCGCCACGCTGCGCAGGGCGCGCAGGATCGGCGGCGACAGCACGTCGAAGCGTCCCGAGACGCGCTTGTTGTCGCGGTCGGCGGCGGTGAGATATTGCACCAGGTCGTTGGAGCCCACGGAGACGAAGTCCACGCGCTGCATCAGCTCCTCAAGCTGCCAGAGCAGCGAGGGCACCTCCACCATCACGCCGAGCTTCAGGTCGCTGGGCGCCTCGTAGCCGTGGCGGGCGAGATGGGCGAGCTCGCGCTCCACCAGCAGCCGGGCGGCGTCGAACTCCTCCACCATGGCCACCATGGGGAACATGATGTTCAGCTTGCGCCCCGCGCCCGCGCGCAGCATGGCGCGCAATTGCGAGCGCAGCAGGCCGGGCCGGTCAAGGCCGATGCGGATGGCGCGCCAGCCGAGCGCGGGGTTCTCTTCCTCGTAGATCTGCATGTACGGCAGGATCTTGTCGCCGCCGATGTCGAGCGTGCGGAACGTCACCGCGCCGTCCGGGGTGGCGTCGATCACCTGCCTGTAGAGCGCGTACTGTTTCTCCAGCCGGGGAAACTGCGGCGCCAGCATGAACTGCAACTCGGTGCGGAACAGGCCGATGGAGCGCACGCCGGCTTCCGCCAGGTTCTGCAGGTCGACCAGAAGGCCCGCGTTCATGTGCAGGCCGACGTCGACCCCGTCCACCGTGCGGCCGGGCACGTCGCGCAGGCTGTGGTACTGCTCCTGCCGGCGGGCGCGCAGCCGCGCCTTCTCGCGATAGGCGGCCTCCACGTCCGGCTGGGGGCGCACATGCACCTCGCCGGTCGCGCCGTCCACGATCAGCGCGTCGCCCTGCTCCACAAGGCTGGTGATGTTGTCGAGGTCCCCCACGGTGGGGATGCCTAGCGCGCGCGCCACGATGGCCACGTGGCTCGACGCGCCGGCGTCCTCCAGCACAAGGCCGCGCAGGCGCTTGCGGTCATATTCCAGCAGCGCCGCCGGACCCATGCTGCGGGCCACCAAAATGGCGTTGTCCGGCAATGTCTCGGGGGCGGCCACCAGCGCCTGCCCGGTGCGCTGGTGCAACAGCCGGTTGGCGAGGTCGTCGAGATCGTGCAGCCGCTCGCGCAGGTACGGGTCGGTCTGGCGCTGAAGCCGCGCGCGCGCGTCGTTCTGCACGCGCTCGACGGCGGCCTCGGCGGTGATGCCGGTCGAGATCGCCTCGCGCAGGCGGCGCAGCCAGCCCCGGTCGTTGGCGAACATCCGGAAGGTTTCCAGCACTTCGCGGTGCTCGCCGGCCGAGCCGTCGCCGTCGAGCAACTGGTCGATGTAGGCCCGCATGGCCTCGATGGCCGCGTCGAGCCGTTCAAGCTCGCGCTTGCCGTCCTCGGCGACGATCTGGGTGACGATGACGCGCGGCTCATGCAGCACCACATGGCCAAGGCCCACCCCGTCCGCAACCGGGGAGCCCTTGAGGGCAAGCGGCCGGCGCAGGGCGATTTCCGCCCCCGGGCGCACGATGGCCTGCAACTCGCCGGATGCGATCATCTCGGCGAGCAGCATCGCGATGGTCTCGAGGACCTCGACTTCCTCGTCCGAATACGCCCGCTTCACGCGGTTCTGCACGACCAGGACCCCCAGGGTGTTGCCCCCGCGCAGGATCGGCACGCCCAGGAAGGAATTGTAGATCTCTTCGCCCGTCTCCGGCTTGTACGAGAAGGCCGGGTGGGCCTGCGCGTCCGTCAGCGCCAGCGGCTCGGCCGTCTTGGCGATGAGGCCCACGAGGCCCTCGTCCACGCGAATCGTCGTCATGTGGACGGCTTCGCGCTTCAGGCCCTCGGTGGCGAACAGCTCAAGGCGCGAATCGGCGCGCAGCACGTAGACCGAGCACACCTCGGCGACCATGTTGGCGGCGATGTGGACCACGATGCGGTCCAGACGCGCCTGCGCGTTCACCGGCTCCGCCATGACTTCGCGAAGCCGGCGCAGCAGCAGGCGGGGTCCGCCTAGCGCGCCACGCGTTGGCATGAGTGTTTCCGTCCTTCGGGCTTCGGCCGGCGCACGCCGGAGGGTCCTGTGATCCAAGCCTATAGCCAATAGTGCCGGGCGTCGGCAAGGACGATGGCGGCGCGGATTCGGACGCCTTGACGAACCATGCTGGTGCACTGATATTCATCGTGAACCAAAGAGGCGGAAATGACGGCGTTCACCGTGCGCGTTCCTGACGAGACGGCAAGCAAGCTCGATATGCTCGCGGAAAAGCTGGATCGCTCCCGGGCCTACGTGGCCGCTCAGGCGATCGAGGAGTTCGTGGCGCGGGAAGCCTGGCAGCTGCGGGACATCGAGGCCGGGCTGGCGGAGGCCGACCGCGGCGCGTTTGCGAGCGACGCGGAAATGGCCGCGGTGGTGCGCAAATACGTCAAGCCGGCAGGATGAGCCTTCGGACGCTGCGCTGGACGCAACTCGCCCGCAGGCGGCTCGACCAGATCGGCGGCGCCATTGCGCGCGACAACCGGGAGGCGGCGGAACGCGTCGTGGTCCGGCTCATCTCGGCGGCGCACGCCCTGGCGAGCCAGCCAGCCATGGGCCGCACGGGGCGCATACGTGGAACGCGAGAGCTCGCCCTCGCGGATATCCCCTACATCGTCGCCTACAGGGTGACGCAGACGCATGTGGACATACTCACCCTCATGCATTCGGCCCAGCAATGGCCCGATGAGCTGTGACGCCCCTCACGCCGCCTTGTCGAGCCCGTACAGCGAGTGCAGCGTGCGCACCGCCAGCTCGGTGTGGTCCTTGTCGATCAGCACCGAGAACTTGATCTCGCTGGTGGTGATCGCCCGGATGTTCACCCCCTTCTCGGCCAGCGCCCGGAACGCCAGGGCGGCGACGCCTGCGTGGCTGCGCATGCCCACGCCGATCGCGGAGATCTTCACCACGTCGGTGGCGCCCTCCACGGCCTCGTAGGCGATCTCGCTCTTGAGCTTGCGCAACAGGTCCATGGCGCGCTCGTAGTCGGCCGCCTGCACGGTGAACGTCATGTCGGTGGTGGCCGGGGCGCCGGAGCCCGCTTGGCCCGACACCACCTGGATGATCATGTCCACGTTGATGTTGCTGTCGGCCAGCGGGCCGAAGATGGCGGCCGCCACGCCGGGCTTGTCGGCCACGCGCCGCAGCGTGATCTGCGCTTCGTCCTTGGAGAAGGCGATGCCGGTGACAACCTGCTGTTCCACGATCTCTTCCTCCTCGCAGATGAGCGTTCCGGGCCGGGGATCGGCCGGATCGTCGAATGAGGACCGCACGAATGTCCTGACCTTGTGCACCATGGCGATTTCGACCGAGCGCACCTGCAGCACCTTGGAGCCCAGGGAGGCCATTTCGAGCATTTCCTCGAACGAGACCTTCTCGAGCTTGCGGGCCTTGGGGACGATGCGCGGGTCGGTCGTGTAGACCCCGTCCACGTCGGTGTAGATGTCGCAGCGCTCCGCCCCGATGGCGGCCGCCACAGCGACCGCGCTCGTGTCCGAGCCGCCGCGCCCCAGCGTCGTCAGGCGCCCGGTGGCCTCGTGCATGCCCTGGAACCCGGCGATCACCGCCACCTCGCCGCGCGCGAAGCCTGCGTTCAGGCGCGCGGGATCGATGGATTCGATGCGCGCCGAACCGTGCGCGTCGGAGGTGAGGATGGGAATCTGCCAGCCCTGCCACGAGCGGGCCGCAAGGCCCATCTGTTGCAGCGTGAGCGCCAGGAGCCCGGACGTCACCTGCTCGCCCGAGGCGACCACCGCGTCGTACTCGCGCGGGTCGTAGAGCTTGTGGCACTCCTGCACCCAGCCGACGAGTTCGTTGGTCTTGCCCGACATGGCCGAGACGACGACCGCCACCTCGTACCCGGCCTCGACCTCGCGGCGCACATGGGCGGCCACGTTGCGGATGCGCTCGATAGTGGCGACGGACGTGCCGCCGAATTTCATCACCAGACGGGCCATGATTGCCTGAATTCTGCGAACCGGAGGGGCGGACTTGCGCCTTTGCGCGCGCGGCGAAGTCGCCGCTCGCCGCCCTGCGAAAGGGCGCGTATAGATACCGTGCGGCGTCAGCGTGTCAACGTCGCCATGGAGCCTCCGATGTCAGCAGCCGACGCCCCCCGGTCCTCCCTCGATCCGCGCGAGCTGGCGCAGTTCGAGCGGCTTGGCGCGGACTGGTGGAGCGAGCAGGGCCCCATGCGCCCGCTGCACAGGCTCAATCCCGTGCGCGTGCGCTGGATGCGCGACGCCATGATCGATCATTTCGCCGCCCTGGACGGCGGCCTGCGCGACCCCGACTCCCTGCGCTCCCTGGAGGGGCTGAGCATCCTCGACGTGGGCTGCGGCGGGGGCATCCTGGCCGAGCCCTTCGCGCGCCTGGGGGCGCAGGTGACGGGCGTCGATCCCGCGCCCGGCAACATCGAGATCGCCCGCGCGCACGCGCAGGAAACCGGCGCGCCCGTGACCTACAGGGCCGTGACCGCAGAGGCGCTGGCGGACGAGGGCGCGCGTTTCGACGTGGTGTGCGCCATGGAGGTGGTGGAGCACGTGGTGGACCCCGGGGCGTTCGTCGCCACGGTCTGCTCGCTGGTCAAGCCCGGCGGGCTGTTCTTCGCCGCCACGCTCAACCGCACCCTGAAGAGCTTCGCGCTCGCAATCGTGGGCGCGGAATACGTGCTGCGCTGGGTGCCGCCGGGCACGCACCAGTGGGAGAAATTCGTCGCCCCGGGCGAACTGGAGGACTGGATCAGCGCCGCTGGCCTTGAAGTTTTCGCGCTGACCGGAGTGAGCTTCAACCCGCTGCGCGACGCATGGTCCACCTCGCGCGACATGGACGTGAACTACATGCTGGCGGCGCGCAGGTTGATGCGGATGGCGTGATCATCGCTTAAGCTTGTGTTCGCTTCCTAAGAATAATATGGGCTGCCTATCTGAAAGCGCCGCTTTCGAGCGGTCGGGGACGGTCCATGGCTGACGCGCCGGGCAGCGCCACATTTCAACACCCCGCCATCCGTCCTGAACTCGACGGATTGCGCGCCCTCGCCGTCGTGGCTGTGCTGCTGTTTCATTTCGACCTGCTGGGAGCCGACGGGGGCTTTGCGGGCGTCGATATGTTCTTTGTGCTCTCGGGCTTTCTGATGACCCGGGCGCTCGCTGCGACGGGGCGGCTGGATCCGGCTGAAATCGCGCGCTTCTACCGCCGCCGTTTCTGGCGCATCGCCCCGGCATATTATGTCACGATCGCGCTGACCCTGATGATTGGGGCGGCGCTGATGCTGCCGTTCGACGTCGAGCGGCTTGGCATGTCGGCCATCGCCGCCATGGCCTTCTCGTCCAACGCATTCTTTTCGAGCGGAGCCGGCTATTTCGATGCGGCGTCGGTCTACAAGCCATTGCTGCACACGTGGTCGCTTGGCGTCGAGGCGCAGTTTTATCTTTTCTGGCCGCTTGTCATCGGGCTTGTCCTGCTTGTGCGCGCTTCGCGCCGCTTCGTCTGGCTCGCTGCGGTCGTGCTGGTCTCTCTCGGACTCAGCCAGGCGCTGGCGGTCCTTGATCCCAAGGCGGCCTTCTTTTCCCTGCCTTCCCGCTTGTGGGAGCTTGGACTTGGTGGGCTCGTGGCGTTCGCCCCGGCCGAATGGCGGGACAGGATCAGTCGCGCCGGCAGCCCCCTGCGGGCGATTGCGCTGGCGGTGATCCTGGCGACGCCGTGGCTCGTGCGTGAGGACGACGTGTGGCCCATGCCATGGGCCGCGCCCATTTGTCTGGCGACCGCTTGTCTCGTCTGGCTTGGCGGAGGACGCGACGGCGTCACGCGCCTGCTGTCCGCGCCGCCTCTCGCATATATCGGCCGCCTTTCGTACTCGCTCTATCTTGTCCACTGGCCCGTGATCGTGTTTGTAGAATACCTCAGTTTTCCGCGTGCGCCGGAAATGGTGCGCGTGATCGCCCTTGCCGCATGCGTGCCGATGGCGCTGCTCCTTCATCGCTTCGTGGAAACCCCTTGGCGCCGTCAGGGCCGCACGGACGCAGGCGCGTGGCGCTGGCGCGCCCTCGCCGCGCTGGCCGCCCTGAACGCCGGCCTGATCGGGGCCGGCTATTACCTGCATCGTGCGCCCGCCGCCCTTACCGCCTTTTCCTTCGCAAACGAAAAGCCCGCGCTGGACTCCTTGCCATGCAACACGTGGCGCGCGCGCACGGACGGACCTGCGTTCTGCTGGTTAGGAGATGCTAACGTCCCCGCCCGCACGGCGATCTGGGGAGATTCCCATGCCGTCCACCTTATTCCCGGCATCGCGGCCTTGAAGAGGCGGGAGGGGTCGGTGCTGTTGGCGTCGAAAGGCGCCTGTCCGCCGGTTCCAGGACTCAGCAAGGTTTCCAATCGAATTGGCACCCGGGACGAGTGCCGCAAGATCAATGCGGGCGTGCTGAGGGACCTTCTCAACGACGCTGACGTAAAGACTGTCGTTCTCGCGGCGCGCTGGGCTTTTTACGCCGAGACGACCCGATTCGGCGCGGAGAAGGGCAGCCGGGCGTTTCTCATCGCCAACAGAGGCGACGAACTGTCCGTAGCTGAAAGCCGCGCCCGGCTGATGGAGGGCCTGCTGAACGTCGTTCGCTCCTTGCAGGGCGCCGGAAAGACGGTGCTGATCGTAGGGCAAACTCCGGAAATGGGGTTCGACGCCCTGCGCTGCGTCGCCATGCAGAGGGAAGCCGGACGCCCTCTCCAGGTCTGCGACGCGCCAAGGCCGATGATCGACAAGCGGCAGGCCTTCGTAATCGCGGTGTTGGACGCGATGCGCGACGCCGGCGCAAGGATCGTGGATCCGCGCGAAGTGCTGTGCGACGCGGCCCTCTGCTACGGATCGCGCGAGGGACAGATCGTCTACAGCGACGACAACCATCTCGGCGCGCTCGGCTCGGAACTGCTGGTCAGGAAGATCGCCGAGCAGGCGGCGTTCTGAAGGCCGCCTAGTTCCTGTCGTCCGGCAGCTGCGGGATCGGCAGCACGGGCACGCCGTCCTCCCAGAGCTCGCGTGCTTGCGCGATGGTCGCCTGGCCGCGGATGGCGCGGGTGGGCGTTTCGCCGTCGTGCATGCGGCGGGCCTCGGCGGCGAATTGCTGGCCGACGTCCACGGACGTTTCGGCGATCTTGGCGTGCAGCTCGCGGATGGCGTCGCGCAGGGCGCGCTGCTTGTCGTCCATCAGCGCGACGGGCTGCGCGCCGGAGGGCGGGGAAGCCGCCTCCGGCGCCGCATTGCGCGCCTTGCGCTTCGATGTGGAGACCGAGGGCGCCATGAGCGCCTTGCTCACCGACGTGGAGCCGCACCGGGGGCAATCCACCAGGCCGCGGCGCGCCTGCTGGTCAAAGGAATCCGAATCCGGAAACCAGCTCTCGAACCCGTGTCCCTTGTCGCAGACGAGGGCGTACTTGATCATGGATGGTCCTTAACCCGCCAGCAGCGGATCCAGCTTGCCCGCGCGTTCCAGCGCGTAGAGATCGTCGCAGCCGCCCACATGCTGCTGGCCAATGAAGATCTGCGGCACCGTCCAGCGTCCGCCCGCGCGCTGGGCCATTTTCTCCTGCCCGGCGGAATCCCCGTCCACGGAAATTTCCTCGAAGGGCGCGTTCTTGTTGCGCAGCAATTGTTTCGCCGCCTGGCAATAGCCGCAGGTGGACTTGGTGTAGATGACGATGTCCGGCATGTGATCGAACCCTTTCCAGCGTCTATATGGGTTATTCACCCGCCCGTCACAACCCGCGCGAAGACCAGGAGATCCACCCGCGCCGCGCCCGCCCGCAGCAGCGCGCGCGCCGCCGCGTTGCTGGTGGCGCCGGACGTGAGGACGTCGTCCACCAGAACGAGCTTGCGGCCTGCGATGCGCGGGCGCGCCTCCTGGGGCGTGCGGAACGCCCCCTGCACGTTGTCGGCCCGCTGGGCGCGCGAGAGGCCCACCTGGGGCGGCGTCGGCTTCACGCGCTCAAGGGCTAGCGGATCGAACGGCACGCCGGAGGCGCGCGAGACGCTGGCGGCCAGCGCCGCCGCCTGATTGAAGCGGCGCGAGAACAGCCGGCGACGATGCAAGGGCGTGGGCACGATCAGGTCCGCGTCGCGCAGCAGTTCGGCCCCGGCGCGCGCCATCCAGAGGCCCATGGGTCCCGCGTTCTCCACCCGGTCGGCGTATTTGAGCCGCTGGACGAGGCGGCGCGCCGGGCCCTCGTCGTAGCGCGTCACCGCGCGGGCGCGGTTCCAAACTGGGGGCTCCGCCATCACTTCGGGCGACAGCATGCCCTCGCCCCAATCCTGCGGGAAGGGCGCGCCGGACCGTTCGCAGAAGGGGCGCTCGATGAAGGGCGTGCGCGCCCAGCACTGGGCGCACAGGAAGCCGTTCTGCTGCACGCTGGCGTGGCACGCGGGACACGACGGGGGCCAAATGGCGTCCAGCGCATGGCGTCCGGCGGCGGCGCCCGCACCGCGCAACGCCGCCGCCGCGCGGCGCAGCAGGGCGAGGGCCGCGGGCTGGGCGGCGGAAGGGGCGGCGTCCGTCATGGGGCTTGAGCATAAGCGCGGCGCGGCCCTCGCGCCAGCGTCCTGGGGCGCGCGCCCCCCGCCCCAGGCTTTGACGCGCGTGCGCCCCCGCCCCATAACCCGCCCATGAGCCCGCCCATGTCCCAGACCCGCCAGGCCCCCCTGATTTTCGATCGGCCGCTGCTGCGCCGCCGGCTGGTGCGCGCGCTGGCGGCGGGTCCGGCGACCTTCCTGCTGGAGCGGGCCGTGGAGGACATGCGGGAGCGGCTTCAGGCGGTGCTGCGCCCGTTTCCCCGCGTGCTCGACCTGGGCACGCCCGCGCCGCTGCTGGCGCAGGCGCTCGCCGCCGACCCCGGGCGCAGCGTCACCCGCCTCGCGCCCGTGGCGCAGGCGCAGGGCGAGGGCCCCTGGCGGGCCATGGTGGGCGACGAGGAAGCGCTGCCGTTCGCCGGCGAGTCGTTCGACCTCGTCGTCTCCGCGCTGGCGCTGCAAGGCGTCAACGACTTGCCGGGCGCGCTCGTGCAGGCGCGCCGCGTGCTGGCGCCGGACGGCATGTTGCTGGCGTGCCTTGTCGGCGGGCGCAGCCTCGAGGAATTGCGCACGGCGTTCGCCGCCGCCGAGGAGGAGATTTCGGGCGGCTCCAGCCCGCGCGTGGCGCCCTTCGCGGACGTGCGGGACCTGGGCGGGCTGCTGCAGCGGGCGGGGTTCGCGCTGCCGGTGGCGGACGTGGACACGATCACGGTGCGCTATTCCAGCATGTTCGGCCTTCTGCGCGACCTGCGCGCCATGGGGGCCACCAACGCGCTCGTGGAGCGGCTGCGCAAGCCGCTGCCGCGCCGCCTGCTGATGCGCGCCGCGCAGGTTTACGCCGAGCGCTTTTCGGACGCCGACGGCCGCGTGCGGGCGACGTTCGAGATCGTCTGGCTCGCCGGCTGGGCGCCGCACGAGAGCCAGCAGAAGCCCTTGCGGCCGGGCTCAGCCCAGATGCGCCTTGCGGACGCGCTGGGCGCGGCCGAAACGAAGCTTCCCGATCAATAGTCCATCATGCCTTCAGGCGCGGTCCCGTGCTCGCGGTCGCCCCGGTCGAGCGCCGCCAGGATCGCGTGCGCCAGCGCGCGGGCGGTTTCGGCGCTCAACTCGATGGCGATGCGCTCGCGTCCGCCGTCGGCTTCGTTGATGAGGTCGACGCCCAGCGCATGGTCGAGCGGCGCGTCGAACGGGTGGTCGAAATAGACCTGCGCGGCGTCGATGCGCCGCCATTCCCCGCCGCCCTTGGCGCTGCCGAACAACGCGACCTTCTCGGTGATGTACGAACACATGGGAGCCTCCGTCAATCAGCGCGGGCGCGCGGCCCGATGGCGCGGTCGAGGAAGGCGTAGACCTTCTTCCAGCCGTCGGTCGCCTGCTCGGCGCGATAGGCGGGCCGCTCGGCGGCGAAGAAGCCGTGGCCGGCGCCGTCGTAGCGATGAAACTCGTACGTCTTGCCGAGGTCCTTCAGAACACGCTCGGTCTCGTCCACCTGCGCGGGGCTGGGCCGCTGGTCCTCGTTGCCGAAGATTCCCAGAAGGGGCGCGGCGAGGGACTTCGTGAGGCCGATGGGCGCGACGGGGCGCGCGGGGGTGATGTCCGCGGGGTCCGCCACCACCACGTTGCCGCCCCAGCAGTCCACCACCGCGTCAAGGCCCTGCAGCGCGCAGCCCGCCAGATACGCGTGCCGGCCGCCGGAGCAAAAGCCCATCACGGCCACCTTGCCGTTCGACTCGGGCTGGGCGCGCAGGAAATCCACGCAGCCCTGCACGTCGCCCATCACCTGGTCGTCCGGCACGCCGCCCTTGGCGCGCGCGCGGGCGGCGCAATCGTCCGGCGTGCCGGGACGTTCGCGAAAATAGAGATGCGGCGCGACGCAGGCGAAACCGAAGTGCGCGAGCTTGCGCGCCGCCTCCTGGGTCCAGTCGTCCCAGCCGGGCATGTGATGCACGAGCACCACGCCGCCCAGCTTCTGCGTCGTCGCCGGGGCCGCGTGATAGGCCTGGCCGACGTCTCCTCCATGGGCCTTGAACGAGACGATTCTCGTGGCCATTCCCAGATAGGACATCCCGGTCTCTCCCTCAGACGTTGCGTGCGATCGGACATCGCTTGGGGAAAGTCATGGCGCAGGCGCGCTGAAATGAAAAGAGAAGCCGCGCGCGCAAGATCACATCCTCGCCAGCGCGGCGCTCCGCGCGTTGACTTGGGCGCCGACGTTGGGGTTCCGGGCTCGAGGGGAAGATCGCCGGCTGCCAGCCCAAGAACTTCGCCACCGCGACCCGCGGGCGCGCCGTCATGAACTCAAAGGTCAGCGGCTGGCCGCGCCATTTCCGCATGCGATAGACGAGGAAGGCCGTATCGCGCGCGTGCGGCGCGATCCGGACGTTCATGCCAAAGGTCAGTGCAGGCCCGGGGCCACCTTGAAGGCGGCGCCCGTCTTGCCCTTGATCTCGTCGACGGTGACGCCCTCCGCCAGTTCGACCAGCGTCAGGCCGTCTGAGCCCTTGTGGTCGACCTGGAACACGCCGAGGTCGGTGATGACGAGGTCCACCACGCCCGCCCCGGTCAGCGGCAGGGTGCAGCGGTCCAGCAGCTTGGCGCCGTCCTTGGCGACGTGCTCCATCACCACCACGACCTTCTTGACGCCGGCCACGAGGTCCATCGCGCCGCCCATGCCCTTCACCATCTTGCCGGGGATCATCCAGTTGGCGAGATCGCCGTTCTGGGCCACCTGCATGGCGCCCAGGATCGACAGGTCGATGTGGCCGCCGCGGATCATCGCGAAGGAATCGGCGCTCGAGAAATAGCTCGTGGTCGGCAGTTCGGTGACGGTCTGCTTGCCGGCGTTGATAAGGTCGGCGTCCTCTTCGCCCTCGAACGGGAAGGGGCCCATGCCCAGCATGCCGTTCTCGCTCTGCAGCTGCACCGTCATGCCCGGCGGGATGTAGTTCGACACGAGGGTCGGGATGCCGATGCCGAGGTTGACGTAGAAGCCGTCGCGCAGCTCCTTGGCGGCGCGGGCGGCCATCTGTTCGCGGGTCCAGGCCATGGAAATCTCCTAAGCGATGTAAGCGTCGGCGCTCAGGCGCGCGGGCGGGTGGTGCGGAACTCGACGCGCTTGGGCGCGTCGGGCACGTGCACGATGCGGTTCACGTAGACGCCGGGGGTGTGGATGTGGTCGGGATCGATCTCCCCCGGAGCCACCAGATGCTCCACCTCGGCGATGGTGATCTTGCCGGCCGTCGCCATCATTGGATTGAAGTTGCGGGCGGTCTTGCGGAACACGAGGTTGCCCTCGTGATCGCCCTTCCAGGCGTGCACGATGGAGATGTCGGCGACCAGCGCGCGCTCCATCACGTAGAGTTCGCCGTCGAACTCCTGCACCGGCTTGCCTTCGGCGATGATGGTGCCGACGCCCGTCTTGGTGAAGAAGGCCGGGATGCCGGCGCCGCCGGCGCGGATGCGCTCGGACAGCGTGCCCTGGGGGGTGAATTCCAGCTCAAGCTCGCCCGCCAGGTATTGCTGGGCGAAAATCTTGTTCTCGCCGACGTAGGACGAGATCATCTTGCTGATCTGGCGCGTCGCGAGGAGCTTGCCGAGACCGATGCCGTCGACGCCCGCGTTGTTGGAGATCACCGTCAGGTTCTTCGCGCCGGACTCCAGGATGGCCTCGGCGAGGACTTCCGGGATGCCGCACAGGCCGAAGCCGCCGGACATGATCGTCATGCCGTCCTTGATGACGTCCGCGATGGCGGAGCGGGCGTCGGGAAAAACCTTTTTCATGGACCACCGCAAGCGAAGCGTGAAACTGACAGAGGTTTAGCCGCCGCCCCGCCAGAAACCAAGGGCTTTCTGGCGCAAAAGGGGGGCGGGGGCGACGCTGCGGCGCAAAGCGGTGGCGCCCGGGCTGGGGCTCCTCTATATCGAATTCGGGCGGCGCGCCGGGTCACCGGCTGAACTGGGCGGCGATTGCATGGCGATTCTTCGCATCTACTTCCGCGTTCTGTATTTGCTTGGGTCCGAGAAGCCCCTGGCGGTCGTGCTCATTCTGGCCAACCTGGCTCTCGCGGTGGCGCAGTTCGCCGAGCCGGTGCTGTTTGGCCGAATCATCGACACCCTGACCAAGTCGCAGGGCGATCCCTCGGCGGTCTCGTGGAGCCAGATGTCCACGCTGGTCTGGCTGTGGATCGGCTTCGGGCTGTTCACCATCGCGGCCGCCGTGCTGGTGGCGCTGCACGCCGACCGGCTGTCGCATCGGCGCCGCCTGGTGGTGATGGCGGAATTCTTCGAGCACGTCCTGCACCTGCCGCTCGGCTTCCACAGCGGCGTCCATTCGGGGCGCCTGCTGAAAACCATGCTGGACGGCTCCAGCGGCATGTCGAGCGTGTGGCTGTCGTTCTTTCGCGAGCATTGCGCGTCGTTCGTGGCGCTCTTCGTGCTGCTTCCCGCCACGCTGTTCCTCAACTGGCGCCTCGGGGCGCTGCTGATCGCCCTTGTGGTGATCTTCGGCGGCATCACGACATTCGTGTTCCGCCGGACGGAAGCTTTGCAGGGCAAGGTCGAAACCTTCAACACCGACCTCGCCGAGCGCGCGTCCGACGCGCTGGGCAACATCGCCATCATCCAGAGCTTCACGCGGGTCGAGGCCGAAGCGGTCTCGATGCGGCGCATCTCGGACGCGCTCCTGAAGGCGCAGATGCCGGTGCTGTCCTGGTGGGCCATCGCGGCGGTGGCGACGCGGGCCTCCGCGACGCTCACCATCCTGGCGGTGTTCCTGCTGGGCACGTGGCTGTTCATGCGCGGGCTCGCGACCATCGGCGAGATCGTGACCTTCATGAATTTCGCCGGCCTGCTGGTGGGCAAGCTGGAATCCACCGTCACCTTCGCCAACTGGCTGTTCATGCTGGCGCCGAAGCTGCGCGAATATTTCGAGGTGCTGGATTCCCAGCCCGGCGTGCGCGACGAGCCGGGGGCGAGCGACGCCGGGCGCCTCACGGGCCGGGTCGCGTTCGACCACGTGACGTTCTCCTACGACAACCGCCGAACCGCCGTGAAGGACGTGTCCTTCGTGGTGGAGCCGGGGGAGACCGTGGCGCTCGTGGGCGCGACGGGCTCGGGCAAGTCCACCACGCTGGGCCTCCTGCACCGGGTGTTCGACCCTAACGGCGGGCGCATCCTGATCGACGGGATGGACATCCGCCAGATGAGCCTCGTGTCCCTGCGCCGCAACATCGGCGTGGTGTTCCAGGAGCCCATGCTGTTCGCGCGCTCGATCGAGGAGAACCTGCGCGTCGGCAAGCCGGACGCGACCGAGGAAGAGATCCAGATCGCCCTCGAGCGCGCGCAGGCCAAGGACTTCGTGGCGCGCCAGCCCGACGGCATCAAGACCATCGTGGGCGAGCGCGGCCGCACCCTCTCGGGCGGCGAGCGCCAGCGCGTGTCCATCGCGCGCGCGCTGCTGAAGGATCCGCCGATCCTCATCTTCGACGAAGCCACCAGCGCGCTCGACGCCACGACGGAACGCCTGCTGCAGGCGGCGCTGGAAGCCGCCACCCAGGGGCGCACCACGTTCGTCATCGCGCACAGGCTGGCGACGATCCGCAACGCGCACCGCATCTTCGTGTTCGAGCAGGGCGAGGTGGTGGAAACCGGCACGTTCGAGGAGCTGGTGGCCCTCAACGGCCGCTTCGCGGCGCTGGCGCGCGCGCAGTTCATGGCGGACGCGGTGGCGAAAGAGGGAATTGTGTAGGGGCGAGGGGGGAGTAGCGAATCGAATGGTAGGCAGTAGGCAGTAGGCCTGTTCTACTCGCTACTCGCGACTCGCGACTCGCGCCTTCCTACTGTCGTCCAGTTCGTCCTTTAGGAACGCCAGCACCTCGTCGCCGCTGATCCCGCGCGCGATGAAGCTTTGGCCGATCCCGCGCGCCAGGATAAAGGTCAGCGCGCCGCGCGACACCTTCTTGTCCTGATACATGGCGTCGAGGATTTCCCCCGCGCCCGCGTTCCAGCCCGCAATGTGCCGAATGCGCGTGGGCAGGCCGACTTCGCGCAGGTGCGTGTCCACCCGCTGCGCTTCAGCCTCGCTCGTATGTCCCAGCCGGGCGGAAAAGCGCATCGCGCAGGCAAGCCCGATGGACACGCCTTCGCCGTGCACGAGGCGCGAGCCGTCGTAATGGGTGAGGCTTTCCAGCGCGTGGCCGAACGTGTGGCCCAGGTTCAGCAGCGCGCGGTCGCCCTGCTCGGTCTCGTCGCGCGCCACCACGGCGGCCTTTGACGCGCAGCTCTTGCGGATGGCCTCCGTCAGCTCCGGCCCGCGGGCGAACACGCCCTGCCAATTGCGCTCCAGCCAGGCGAAGAACGGGGCGTCGTCGATGAGCCCGTACTTCACCACTTCCGCATAGCCCGCGCGGAACTCGCGCAGGGGCAACGTCGCCAGCGCGCCGGTGTCGGCCAGCACGAGGCCGGGCTGGTAGAAGGCGCCGATGAGGTTCTTGCCGTGCTCGGAATTGATCGCCGTCTTGCCGCCGACGGAGGAATCCACCTGCGCCAGAAGGCTTGTGGGAATTTGCGTGAAGCGCATGCCGCGCCGGATGGTGGCGGCCGCGAACCCCGCGAGGTCGCCCACCACGCCGCCGCCCAGCGCCACCACCATGTCGCCGCGCTCCATGCGGGCCGCGATGACGCTGTCGCAGACGTGCGCGAACACGCTCCAGCACTTGGAGGGCTCGCCGGCCTGCACGGTGACGGTGGAATGGCGCACGCCCGCGCGGTCGAGGCTGGCCTGCAGGGCGGGCAGGTGCTCGCGCGCCAGGTTGGTGTCGGTGACGATGGCGCAGGCCGCGCCCGGCGCCACATGGGCGATGTGGTCGCCCGCGTTGGCGATCAGGTCGGGACCGATGAGGATGTCGTAGGCGCGCTTGTCCAGCTCCACCCGCACGCTGGCGCGGGGCGCCGGGGACGCGAGGCGTCCGACGCCCGGCAGGCCGGCCTCGAGCTCCGCGATCACCGTCTCCACCACAGCCTCATGGGGGCCTTCGCCCGAATGGATCGTGAAGTCCGCTTCCCCGTAGGCCGGATAGCGCAGGTCCATCAGGCGGCGCATGGTGTCTTCCGCGTCGTTGTTGGCCAGCAGCGGGCGGTTGTTGCGCTTGCGCACGCGGCGCAGCAGCACGTCGAGATCGGCCTTCAGCCAGATGGAGACGCCGTGGCGGGAAATCTGCTCGCGGGTCTGGGGCATCATGAAGGCGCCGCCGCCCGTGGCCAGCACGCGCTGCTTCTCGCCCAGCAGGCGCGCCACCACGCGCCGTTCGCCGTCGCGGAAATAGGCCTCGCCGTGGCGCTCGAATATATCCGCGATGGTCATGCCGGCGGCGGCCTCGATCTCGGCGTCCGCGTCCGCGAAGTCGAGCCCGAGCCGCGCCGCGAGGCGACGCCCGATGGAGGTCTTGCCGGAGCCCATCATGCCCACGAGCACGATGGAGCGTCCGCCGAGAAGGCGGACGATGGCGGCGGCGCGCGCGTCCGTGGGTTCCGGGGCGTGCCGCCCGCTCCGCAGGGCGCCCTCGCCGGGATGTTCGATCAGATCCATGATGCGGGTGTAACACGTCGCAGCCCGCGTTTTAAGCGGGCCGAAGGGCGGATGGGGCCGGCGCCACAGGTTTCGGCGCCAGGGATCGGCCGGAACTTGCCATCCCGGGCGGCGCATGTTGAAAACGTGAGGCGCTTTGGGGAGAATCGGCCGTGCCCAGCCTCATCAGGTTTCTTGTTTTCGTGGGGGCGCTGGCCGGTCTCGCGTTCGGCGGCATGCTGGCGCTCACGATGTTCGTCGAGCCGCAGCCGCGCGAGATGTCGCAGCCCCTGCCGGCCAACAAGCTGAACCGGTGAGCCCATGGCGCCCAAGCCGTCCAAGGGCGCGCAGAAGCCCCCCGCGCGGCGGGCGCCGGGCCTCGCCGGCCAGTTCCTCGACATGGTGGTGGCCGAGCGGGGCGCTTCGCCCAACACGGTGGACGCCTACCGTCGCGACCTCTCGGACTATCTCGACTTCCTGACCGACAACGACGCCACGCCGCTGAACGCCGACACCGCCATGGTGCGCGCGTGGCTGCACGATCTCGACGAGCGCGGCATGATGGCCTCCTCGGCGGCCCGCAAGCTGTCCTGCGTGCGCCAGTTCCACCGCTTCCTGTACGGCGAGGGCCGTCGCACGGACGATCCCACCACCATCGTGGAGGGCCCCCGGCAGGGACGGCCGCTGCCCAAGGTGCTGACCGTCGAGGAGGTGGACCGGCTGCTCAGCGTCGCCCGCGAGGGGATCGAGGACCCAGAGCGGCCGTGGGCCGACAGGGTGCGCGCCGCCCGCATGGCGTGCCTGCTGGAGACGCTCTACGCCACGGGCCTGCGCGTCTCGGAGCTGGTCTCGCTGCCGCGCAGCGCCGCCCATGTGCGCGATCCGCTGCTGGTCATCAAGGGCAAGGGCGGGCGCGAGCGCCTCGTGCCGCTGTCGGACCCCGCGCGGGCGGCCATGCGGGTCTACCGCGGCCTGCTGGAGGAGCGCCGCGCGGGGCTCGCCGCCGGGCCGTGGCTGTTTCCCGCCGACAGCGAATCAGGCCACCTCACCCGCCAGTCCTTCGCGCGGGACCTGAAGGACGCCGCGACCGCCGCGGGCATCGCCAGCGCGCGCGTCAGCCCGCACGTGCTGCGCCATGCTTTCGCCAGCCATCTGCTGCAGAACGGAGCGGACCTGCGCATCGTGCAGGAATTGCTGGGCCACGCGGATGTCTCGACCACGCAGATTTACACGCACGTGCTGGACGAACGCATGAAGGCCATGGTGCGCGACCTGCATCCGCTCGGCGACGGATGAGGGCCCGGCCCTCAGTGCGCGCGCAGCGCCGTGAAGCGGGCCGCCTGCGCCAGCACGCCCGCGCGCTCGCCGAAAGGCGCCAGCGCCGCCACGGCCTCGCGGGCGAGTTCGTCGCGCAGCGCCCGCGCCGCCTCCAGCCCCAGATGGGCCACGAGCGTGCCCTTGTTGCGGTCCGCGTCCTTGGCGACGCGCTTGCCCATCCGGGCCTCGTCGCCCTCGGCGTCCAGGATGTCGTCGGCGATCTGGAACGCGGCGCCCAGCGCGCGTCCATAGGCCGACAGGGCCTCAAGGTCGCCCGCGCCCGCGCCCGCGTAGATTGCGCCCGCCTGCGCCCCAAAGCGCAGCAGGGCGCCGGTCTTCATCGCCTGCAATCGCTCGATCTGGGCCCGCGTGAGGGCCGCGCCGGAGCTTTCGGCGTCGAGGTCCAGCATCTGCCCGCCCGCCATGCCGCCGAGCCCCGCGGCGCGCGCCAGCGCCAGCGTCAGGGCGCAACGCGCCTGCGGGTCCGCATGGGTGGCGGGGTCGGCCATCACGTCGAAGGCGTAGGTGAGCAGCGCGTCGCCGGCCAGAACCGCCGTCGCCTCGTCGAACGCGCGATGCACGGTCGGGCGCCCGCGCCGCAGGTCGTCGTCGTCCATGGCGGGCAGGTCGTCGTGGACCAGCGAGTAGCAATGCACCATCTCGAGCGCGCAGGCGGCGCGCAGCACGCCCTCGCCCTCCACGCCGAACAGGCGCGCGGTCTCGATCAGCAGGAAGGGGCGCAGTCGCTTGCCGCCGTCCAGCGCCGCATAGCGCATGGCGGCGAGCAGGCGCTCGGGGCGCGCCGCCTCGCCCTCGAGGGCCGCAGGACCCAGCAGTGCGTCCAGCATCCGCTCGACGGCGGCCGCGTCCTCCGCGAGGCGCTGCGCGAAAATCGCGGAGAAATCAGACTTCGTCACATCCTGGCTCCGCTGCGCGTGTCCTCGCCCGATTGCCGCATGCCGGCGGGAGCGTCAAGTTCGGCGCGCGCCCGCCCGGACGGCGCCCGGTGAAGCGCGGGGCCGGGACGAGCCGAGGCTCCTTCGTCCGGCGGGCGCTGGGGCGCGTCGCGCGGCTGGCCGTCGTGCTGGCGCTCGCGTGGGCCGCCCTCCTGATCGTCCTCATCGGGCTCTGGAGCGTGGTCCCGCCGGTTTCGACGCTGATGCTGGGGCGCTGGGCGACCCTGCGGGGCGTGGACCGCGACTGGGTTCCGCTGGAGCGCATCTCGCGCAATCTCGTCGCCGCCGTCGTCACCGCGGAGGACGCGCGCTTCTGCCGCCACGGGGGCGTGGATTGGGACGCCATCGGGACCGTGCTGGGCGACGAGGACGGCCCCTCGCGGGGAGCGTCCACCATCGCCATGCAGACCGCCAAGAACCTGTTCCTGTGGCCCTCGCGCTCCTACGTGCGCAAGGGGCTGGAGGCGCCGCTGGCGCTGGCGCTGGGCGCCGTCTGGCCCCGGCGGCGCATCATGGAGGTCTACCTCAACGTGGCCGAATGGGGGGAGGGGGTTTTCGGCGCGGAGGCCGCCGCGCAGCGCTATTTCCGCAAGAGCGCCCAGGCGCTCACCCCCCGCGAGGCGGCGGCGCTGGCGGCGGCCCTGCCCAACCCCGTCCTGCGCAATCCAGCCCGCCCCGCAGGGCGCCACGCGGCGCTGGCGCGGATCGTGGAACGCCGGGCCAGAGGCGCCGCGCCGTGGCTCGATTGCCTGCCGTGAGTCACGTTTCGCCGCAGGGCGCCTAGTCACGGTCGCCGATTGGGTGTATGGACCGCGCCAGATTTCCCCAATTGACGGGATCGGCCGGGTTCGCATTGAGCCTGCTCGCCCGCACGGAGACCACCATGGCAGTTCCCAAGAAGAAGACCTCCCCGTCGCGTCGCGGCATGCGCCGTTCGGCCGATTTCCTCAAGGCCCCGACGTACGTCGAGGACAAGGACTCGGGCGAGCTTCGCCGTCCCCACCACGTCGACCTGAAGACCGGCATGTATCGCGGCCGCCAGGTGCTGAACGTGAAGTCCAAGGAAGCCTGAGGGCTTCCGGCGGCCCAAGGGCTTCCGCATCCTGCATTAAAAAAAGGCCGGCTCCTCAGCCGGCCTTTTTGTTTGGGCGCGCTCAGTCGGCGTCGGGCATGCTTGCGTCCGGGACCAGCACCCGGCGCAGCGGGATCTGCTGGCGGTGGCGGGCGCACAGGCCGTCGTAATATTTCTGGATCAGGCCGATCAACTCCACGCCGTTGACGAGCTTCAGGTTGCCGCGCGTGCGGGCGAACTCCAGCGCGCTGGCCGAATAGCCGCCTGTGGTGACGAAAATCCCCACGTCTCGCTCGTGCACCATGGCGTAAAACGCCTTCACGGGGTCCGCGCCCACGTTCGCCTCGTGGGCCTTCACCTGGATCTTCAGGATCGGCGGCTCGATGCCCAGCTCGTCCCGGTGGGCGATGACGTCGATCCCGTCGTCGCGCGTCTTGCGGGTGGTGTGGGCGCGGTAGCCCATGGCGCGGAAGAGATCCGCGATGAACGGCTCCAGCGGAAAGCCCTTGAAGTGCGTGCGCAGCTTGCGGGCGATGAAGTCGTTGGTGGATTCGGCGACGTCGCGGACCGCGTTCTCCTCGCTGTCCTCCTCGGTCGGCCCCAGCCCGCTCTCGAACCTGCGGCGGAATTCGGCCGCGTAGGACTTCACCTCGAACAGCGATAGCGTGGCGCCCAGTTCGTACAGGGCCCCTTGGGTGAAGTCGTCCCGGCTCAACCTGGCGATCCAGCGCACCGCGCGCCGGTGGGCGAACTCGGGGCCGTTCTCGGGTTCGTAGAGATAGGGGCCGACGATTTCGCCCCAATGGACCGTGCGGTCGATCTTGCGCGGGTAGAGCACCCGGGCGCCGATGCGCATCTCGTGGACGAAGCGGTAGAGCTGGCCGGCCTGGGCGGGCGCGGAGCTGGCGCGGGCGTCGGGCGCGCCGCGAATGAAGGCGTCCTTGAAGGCGCCCCGGGATGGCGACAGGAGGCTCACGTCGCCTCCCACCTCCTGGCTGCTCAGGGCGAGCTGGCCATGTTCCAGAAAAATGGCGTCAGCCTGCCCTGCGCTCCCCGCGCGTATGGCCCAGACGCGAACGGCTTCCATGCAGATCCCCTCTCGTGATTGCTGAGGGGACCATGCCGATCAACGGTTCCGGTCAAGATAAAGTTCGGCCGGTTTCCGGAAGGCGCGCGAAATTCCTTCCGGATGGGTAAAATTTGTCTCAATTCCGAGGGGCGCCGCCGCCTCAGTCGCCTTCGCCGGGCTCGGGCGAGAAGTAGGCGTCGAACTTGCCGGGCTTGCCGTCGAATTCCTTCGCGTCCGCCGGGGGATCGCGCTTCACGGTGATGTTGGGCCAGGTCTTCGCCATGTCGGCGTTCAGCGTCAGCCACTTCTCGAGGCCGGGATCGGTGTCGGGCTTGATCGCCTCGGCGGGGCATTCGGGCTCGCAGACGCCGCAGTCGATGCATTCGTCGGGATGGATGACGAGCATGTTCTCGCCCTCGTAGAAACAGTCCACGGGGCAGACTTCCACGCAATCCATATACTTACACTTGATGCAATTCTCGGCGACGACGTAGGTCATTTTCCGGTTCCTGTTTACGGGCTTCCCGCGAACGGATGTCTGGGCGGTTGCTAGACGCTTTGAGGCTCGGGCGCAAGATTGCGGACCCGCGTCAGGGACCGCCCTCGTCAGGCTCGATCCCCCCGCCGCCGATGTCCTCGTAGAGCAGGCGGGCTTCCTCGAACGGCCCGCGCCGCTCGCCCGGGCCCAGCACCCGCAGCACGCGCACGCCGCGCTCAAGCGAAAGGGTGATGACGTCGCCCGGGCCCACGGCCTTGGCGGGCTGGTCGGCCTTGCGCCCGTTGATTCGCACATGCCCCTCGGCGACGAGACGGGCGGCGGCGCTGCGGGTCCGCGCCATGCGCGCGAACCAGAGATACTTGTCGAGACGCTGTCGGCCGGAAGCGGCGTTCGCTTCCGGCGGGAGCGGCCCGCCCCGGCTCAATCCTTCTTGCCCTTGGCGGATTCAAGCTGCTGCTTCAGCGCGAGCAGCTTGGCGAAGGGCGAATCGGGATCAGGCTGGCGCTCGCGGGGCCGCGGCGCCTCGGTGGAGGCGAACTGGCGCTGGCCGCCGCCTCCCGGGCC
>JAQGJX010000147.1 GCA_028290405.1 Hyphomicrobiales bacterium | reverse complement strand
TTCGTTGGCGTGCAGCTCCTCCTTGTATTTATGGGAGAGCTTGCTCTTCTGACCGCGAAAATGCTCCAGCAGTTCGCAGATGAACGTGCCGGTGCCGGTGGCCGGATCGAGAATCTCCACGCCCCGGTCGATCAGCGATTTGCCGAAGTGCTTCTCGCACAGCCAGTCCGCGCTCTGCACCATGAAGCGCACGATCTCCTGCGGCGTGTAGACCACGCCCAGCCTGTCGGCGGCCTTCTTGTTATAAACCTTGTAGAAGCCCTCATAGATCACCTTGAGGAACGTCTGCTTTTCGTTGTGCGTCGCGATCTGGTGCGCGGTGGCGCGGATGGCGTTGTAATAGGGGTCCAGCCCCTTCAGGGTGTTCTTCTTCAGCTCGCCCTTGAAGAACAGGTTTTCGAGCGCATAAAGCTCGCGCGCCACATTGTTCTGGCGGTGAAAATCATCCTCGTCGAACACCTTGGCGAAGATTTCCTCCGTCAGGATGTGCTGGATCAGCATTTCGCGCACATCCTCCCCGGTCACGGACGGGTTGATGGTCTCCTGCGCGTGCTTGAGGAATTTCGCGGACGCTTTCTTGAAAGGCGCGTTCTCGCCATGCGCCCGCTCGATCATGGCGCGCAGCGCATCCAGCACGGCGGGCAGGTCTGTCTGGAACTGCACGACCGCCTTGCGGAATTGCGCGATCTCGGGCCGCTCGAACGAAAAGAACAGGTCGAGCAGCCGCTCCAGCGCGTCCACGTCTCCCAGCGCGCAGCGAAACTGCTCATTGCCGTTCTGGATGAGGACCGCCGTTCGCGTGTCCTCGAAGATGATGTTGTCGCGCGGATAGCCGCGCCGAAACTTGACGGCGATCTCGGCGTCCAGATCGTCCGCCTCGTCCTTGGCCTCCCAATAGCCGAAGGGCAGGCGCAGATCATAAACCAGCGCCCCGTCGACGATGCGCCGGTCCCCCGCCTGCCGGGGCAATTCGAACTGATTGAGGAAGATGAGATCGTGCGCGCGGGCGCAATCCTTCAACAAATCCTTGAACGCCTCGCTGAGCACGCTTTCGCGATTCGTGCCCGAAACCTTCCGAATGTCGGCCAGGTGATTGAGATACCTGCCGATTGCCTGACGGCTCATGCCCTGCGGTCCTGTTCGCTGACTAAAAGTCAGCGGCAGGCTAGCTTGAACGTCGCCTTTAAATCCATAGCAAAGGTCAAGCTGCGCTGGCGTCCGCCTCGACTTTGAGGCGCCCGCGGCCTAACGAGGGGGCGCGCGACCTTTGTTGGCTGTCAGGTGCAGATGCTGCTGAAACCAGATTCCCGCGGCATGACCGTGCTGCTCGCCTTCATGACCGCCATGGGGCCGATTTCGACCGACCTCTACGTGCCCGCGCTGCCGCAGCTCGCCGCCGATCTGGCGACCTCCCCGGCGCGCGTGCAGTGGACGCTGTCGTCGTACCTGATGGGGTACGCGTTCGGACAATTGTTCTATGGGCCGCTGTCGGACAAGTATGGCCGCAAGCCGCTGCTGATGATCGGCTTTTCCGCCTATCTCCTCGCCAGCTTCGCCAGCGCGCTGGCGGGCACGATCGAGATGCTCACCCTTGCGCGCTTCGTGCAGGGGATCGGCGGCGCGGGCCCCATCATCGTCTCGCGCGCCATCGTGCGCGACATGTACGAGGGCGCGCGGGCGGGCCGGCAATTGTCGCTGATGAGCACCATCATGGGCGTGGCGCCCATCGTGTCGCCGGTGCTGGGCGGATTTCTGGCGGTGTACTTCGGCTGGCGGGCGGGCTTCGTGGTGATGTTCGCCGTCGTGGGCGCCATCGCCTTCATGGCGTTGCTGGCCCTGCCGGAGACCCTGCGCCAGAAGCAACAGGGCGCCATCTCGGTGCGGTCCGTGTTCGGCAGCTTCGCGATCGTGGCGCGCCATCGAACCTGGCGGGTCTACGCTTCGCTGCAGGCGCTGGGGCACACGGGCCTGTTCACCTTCGTGGCCGCCTCGCCGTTCATCCTGCAGAGGGAATACCAGCTCACGCCGGTGCAGTTCGGCGCGGGCTTCTCGGCGTGCTCCATCGCGTTCGTGAGCGGCGCTTGGACGGGGTCGCGCATGGTGGGGCGGCGGGGAATCTCGGGCGTCGTCTCCATCGGCGTGGGGTGCCTGGCGCTGGCGGGCGTGCTGCAAACGCTCGGCCACGTGGCGTTTCCCCAATACGCGCTGGCGCTGTTCGCCCCCGAGCTGCTCTACTTCTTCGGCATCGGGCTCGTGCTGCCCCATTCCATCGCCGGGGGCCTGTCGCCGTTTCCCGAGCGCGCCGGCGCGGCCTCGTCCCTGCAGGGCTTCCTGCAGATGACGTTCTCGGCGCTGGTCGGCATGCTGGTCGTGGCCCTGCTCGACGGCAGCGCCATGCCGCTGGCGCTCACCACGCTGCTGATGGGCGTTGGGACGCTGGCCATCTTCCACATGTCGGACGTCGGCAAGAACCGGCGTTTCAGCGGCCGGCTCTGATCAGGCGATCGCGTCGAACGCCGCCAGCAGGCGGGCGATGTCCTCCTCCCGCGACAGGCGGTGGTCGCCGTCCTTGACGAGCGTGACCGCCACGGGGTCTTCCGCCAGATGCTCCACCAGCGCGAGGGCGTGCCGGTAGGGCACGTCCGGGTCCTCCATGCCCTGCAGGATGTGCACGGGCGCGTGGGCGCGGATCGGGGCGCCCATGAGCAGATGCTCGCGCCCCTCCTCGATAAGCCGGGCGGTGATCGGGTAGGGTTCGGGCGCATAGGCCGAATGGCGCAGCCACACGCCGGTCTCGGCGAGCTCCCGGCGGGCCGCCTCCGGCAGGTTGCGCCACATCAGGACTTCGGTGAAGTCCACCGCCGGGGCTATGAGCACGAGGCCCGCGAGCCGGTCCGCCTCGCCCGCCTGCGCGAGCGCCCGGGCGACCAGGAGGGCGATCCAGCCGCCCATGGACGAGCCGACGAGCACCTGCGGCCCGCTGGTCTGCCGGCGGATCAGCGCGAGGCTTTCCTGCGTCCAGCGGCCGATGGTCCCCTCCTCGAACCGGCCGCCCGATTCCCCGTGGCCGGAATAATCGAAGCGCAGGAAGGCGCGGCCCTGCTCGCGGGCGCGGGCTTCGAGCCGCTCGGCCTTGGTGGAGAGCATGTCGGAGCGGAATCCCCCGAGCCAGACGCCGCCGGGCTTTTTGGCCCCGGCTGGGCCGGCGCCCGTGCGCCGGAAGGCGATGCGAGCGCCTTCCACGTCCATAAACTCGGGGGCGATCGCGGCTGGGGGGGCGGTCGGCGTTTCGTTCAAGCGGCGAATCCTGTAGTTCTGCGCGGGCGGCGCCGCGCGATCCGGCGCCTTGATACACCGTGTGGGGATGCGATGCGACCGGGCCTGACATCACCGCGCGCCGGCGCCTCCCTGCTGGCGGGACGCACGATCCTGCAGGTCATCCCGGAATTGAGCGCCGGCGGGGCGGAGCGCACCGCGCTGGACATCGCCGCCGCGCTGTCGGACGTGGGCGCGCGGGCGCTGGTGGCCTGCGAAGGCGGGCGCCTGGTGAGCGAACTCCAGGCGCGCGGCGGCGTGTGGCTGCCGTTTCCCGCCCGCACCAAGAACCCGCTGCGCATGGCGTGGAACGTGCGCCGCCTGGCGGCCCTCATCGAGACGGAGCGCGTGGACATCGTGCACGCCCGCTCGCGGGCGCCCGCCTGGGTGGCGCTGGGCGCGGCGCGCCGCACGTCCCGGCCGTTCGCGACCACCTACCATGGCGCCTACAGCGGCAAGAGCCAGCTGAAGACGCTCTACAATTCCGTGATGGCGCGCGGCGACGCCGTCATCGCGAACTCCCGCTTCACCCGCGACCGCATCCTTGAGCTGCATCCGTTCGCGGCCGGCAGGGTGTCGGTGATCCATCGCGGCACGGACCTTTTGGCCTTCGCCCCCCAGGCGGTCGATCCCGCCCGCATCCAGCGGCTGCGCCGGGCGTGGGGAGTCGAGCCGGAGGACAGGATCGTGCTGCTGGCGGCGCGCATGACCGCCTGGAAGGGGCACCGCGTGCTGATCGACGCCGCGAAAGACATGGTGGAGCAAGGCATGGGCGACGTGCGTTTCGTGTTCGCGGGCGACGAGCAGGGCCGCTCAAGCTACGTGCGCGACCTCGACGAGCGCATCAAGCGCGCGGGCCTCGAGGGAATCGTGCGCCGGGTGGGCCATTGCGCCGACATGCCGGCGGCGTTTCTCGCCGCCAGCGCCGTGGTGGTGGCGTCCACGGAGCCGGAGGCCTTCGGGCGCTCCGCCGTGGAGGCGCAGGCGATGGGGACCCCGGTGGTGGTGACGGACATCGGCGCGGTGCCCGAGACCGTGCTCGCGCCGCCCGACGTAGCGGCCGAGGCGCGCACCGGCTGGCGCATCCCGCCCGGCGATTCCAACGCGATGGCCACCGCCCTCATCCAGGCGCTGGGCCTGCGCGCCAGCCAGCGGGACGCGCTGGCGCTGCGGGCGCGCACGCACGTGGAACAGCATTTCTCGCTGCCCCAGATGTGCGCCCAAACCCTCGCGCTCTACGTCAGCCTGCTGGAGGGGGGCGCTCCCCGGGAGGGGTAGCGGGCCGCGCCGCAGGCGTGGGCCGGACGCGGGCGGCGAATTTTTAGCTCCGAATCTTCGCCTTGCCGTGTTGACACCTTTCCACACAGCGCCGATTTCTATACTGGGTTCGGTATCCGGGCGCGGTTGTCGCGGCCGCTCCGCACGGCTTTGCACGCCAGGCCGCCGAGTCCGGCTTATTCATACGAGGAGATTCGCCCATTCGCCGTCCCATGAAAGCGCCCGTCGCCCCGACAAAGGGCGGGCCGCGCACCAACCGCGAGATTCGCGCCCGTGAAGTCCAGCTGATCGACCAGGAAGGCCGCAATTGCGGCGTCGTGCAGACAGCCGACGCACTTCAGATGGCCGAGGAAGCCGCGTTGGACCTCGTGGAGATCGTGCCGACGGCCGATCCGCCGGTCTGCAAGATCCTCGACTACGGCAAGTTCCGCTTTCTGGAGCAGAAGAAGGCCGCCGAGGCGCGCAAGAAGCAGAAAGTCGTCGAGCTCAAGGAAATCAAGCTCCGGCCCGGCATCGACGACCATGATTACGAAACCAAGATGAAGGCGGTCCGCCGCTTCTTCGAGGAAGGCGACAAGGTCAAGGTGACGCTACGGTTCCGCGGCCGCGAAATGGCCCACCAGGACATCGGCTATCGCCTGCTCGAGCGCGTGCGCAACGAGACGGCCACGATCGCCAAGGTCGAGGCTTCGCCTTCCATGGAAGGCCGCCAGATGATCATGGTCCTCGCGCCGAAGTAACGCGTCGCCCGTCCCGCGCCCTGTCGAACATCGTCCAGCGCCGGCCTTCGCGCCGGCGCTTTGCGTTCGACCATCTGCGCCCCACGCGCAGGGCAGCCCCTCGCGGGCGGAATAGCCAATCGTCCGCGCCGTGATAGACAGGAGTGCGCGCACAGACGCGCCAATGGGAGCGAAACGCGCGCATGACGTCCCCCGTCAGGGCTGAGCCCAACGCCCTGGAGCCTCACGCGCCGGAGCCGCACGGCTACCGGGCGCCGACCCATCGCGAGGCGCTGTGGATCGTCGCCGGCGTGCTGGTGCCGGTGTTCATGGCCTCGTTGGACCAGACCATCGTGGCGAGCGCGCTGCCCACAATCGGCCGCGAGCTGGGCGCCACGAGCAGCCTCTCGTGGATCGTCACCGCCTACCTGCTGACCATGACGGCCGCGACGCCCCTCTACGGCAAGCTCAGCGACATCCACGGACGGCGCGCCATCCTGCGGGTGGCGATCGTGATCTTCATGGCCGGGGGCGTGGCGTCGGCGCTTGCGCCCAGCGTGCCGCTGCTGATCCTCGCCCGGGCCCTTCAGGGGATCGGCGGCGCGGGGTTGATCTCGCAGTCCATGACGGTGCTGGGCGACATCGCGCCGCCCAAGCAACGGGCGCGATATTACACCTATTTTTCAATCATCTACACGACCGCCGGCGGGCTCGGCCCGGCGCTCGGCGGCTATATCGCCCAGCACCTGCACTGGTCCTACGTGTTCTGGCTGTCGGTGCCGCTGGGGGTCGCGTCGTGGATTTGCGTCACGGTCCTGCTGCGCAACCTGCCCCGGCACGAAAAGCCGCACCGGCTCGACCTGCTGGGCGCAGCGCTGATCGTGGGGGCGAGCTCCACGTTCATGTTCGTCATCAGCGCGGGCGGGAAGACCTATGGATGGACCTCGCCGGAGATCCTGCAGGTGGCGGGCGCCTCGGGGGTCCTGTGGGGCCTGCTGGTCTGGCGCCTGCTGCGGGCCCCGGAACCGCTGATTCCGCTGCACATTCTCCGCAATCCCATCGTCATCGCCGCCATCGTGGCCAATTCCTTCGGCTGGGGGGCGGTGATCGCGATGAACATCTACCTGCCCCTGTACCTGCAGGCGATCCACGGCATGGCGCCGGGCGAGTCCGGCCTCTACCTGATGGTGCTGATGGTCACGGTGAACGCCAGCGCCCTGGGGGGCGCGCAGGTAGCGGCGCGGATGGAGCGCTACAAGCTGTACCCCATCGTCACCAACGTCTTCTGCATCCTCGCCATGGCGTATCTGGCGTGGCGCGCCGACACGATCACGCCGCTGCAGTTCGAGGTGGTGCTGGCCCTGGTGGGGCTGGGCTTCGGGCCGCTGGCCCCCGTCACCACCGTGGCGGTGCAGAACACCGTGAACCTGAGCCAGCTCGGGGTTGCGATCTCCACCATGGCGTTCGGCAGAAGCCTGTTCGCCGCCGTGCTGGTGGCGGCGCTCGGCGCGGTGGTGCTGCACGCGCTGGGCGGCCTCGAGGCGCGCGGCGCCGC
>JAQGJX010000218.1 GCA_028290405.1 Hyphomicrobiales bacterium | reverse complement strand
TGCATCTTCAACATCCTGATCTCCATGGAGGCGCCGCGAATCGGGCGCGCGTCCGTTGCGGCCACTTCAGCCGATCCCTGCAGCAAAACCAAGACGAACCGTCCCGGCCAAGGCGCACGGAAAGCGCTTTCGGGCAAAACAGATTTGGCGGTCGTCCGGGCGGCGGCTTTTTCCGCCCGGCCTCACGTGCGATATAGGAAAGGCTCGCGCCAAAGGAATGATCCCATTGCACGTCCCTGACGAAAACCACCTGGCCGGCCGGCCCTTCCTGAAGATGAACGGCATCGGCAACGAGATCGTGGTGCTCGATCTGCGTGGGACGGGCGCAAGCGTCTCGCGGTCGGACGCGCGCGCCATCGCGCGCGGCGAGGGGCTGGCGTACGACCAGCTGATGGCGGTGTCCGACCCGCGCACGCCCGAGACCGACGCCTACATGACCATATTCAACAACGACGGCTCGGAATCCGGCGCCTGCGGCAACGGCACGCGCTGCGTCGCCTGGGCGCTGATGCGCGAGCCCGCCCGCGACCGGCTGACGCTGGAGACCCGCGCGGGCCTGCTGAAGTGCACGCGGGCGGGCGAGCGGCGCTTCACGGTCGACATGGGCGCCCCTCGCCTCGACTGGCGCGACATTCCGCTCGCGCATGCGGTGGAGGACGCGCGCGCTGTGACGATTCCCGAAGCGGGCGCGCTGGGCTCGTTCACGGCCGTCAACATGGGCAATCCGCACGCGGTGTTCTTCGTGGCGGACGCAGGCGCGGTCGACCTCGCCGCCGCGGGCCCCGCGCTGGAGCGCCATCCCATTTTCCCCGAGCGCGCCAACATCTCGATCGCCGAGACGCTTGCGCCCGAAGACGGCCGCGACACCATCCTGCTGCGCGTGTGGGAACGCGGCGCCGGGATCACGCGCGCCTGCGGGTCGGCGGCCTGCGCCACGCTGGTGGCGGGCGCGCTCACCGGGCGCACGGGGCGCAGCGCCAACGTGGACCTGCCGGGCGGGCGACTGGTGATCCAGTGGCGGGCGGCGGATTCGCACGTGCTGATGACGGGCGACGTGGAACTGGAGTTCGAGGGGCGGTTCGACCCGGCGCTGTTTGCGGACGCGCCCGCGTGACAGCGCGAGAGCCGCGCGGCGTGGAGGTCGTCACCTTCGGGTGCCGGCTGAACGCGGTGGAGTCGGAGGCCATCCGCCGCGCCGCCGGCGAGAGCGGGCATCGCGACACGATCGTGTTCAACACCTGCGCGGTCACCCAGGAAGCCGTGCGCCAGGCGAGGCAGGCGATCCGCCGCGCCGCGCGGGAGCGGCCGGGCGCGCGCATCGTGGTGACGGGCTGCGCCGCGCAGGTCGAGACCCAGAGCTTCCGCGACATGCCGGAAGTCGGCGCCGTGATGGGCAACGCCGACAAGGCGCGCCCGCAAGCCTGGCTCGACCTCGCGCGCGACGGGCAGGCGCGGGTCAACGACGTCTTCGCGCTGCGCGAGACCGCCCATCATTTCGTCGCCGGGGCGGTGGATTCCATCGAAGGCCAGACGCGGGCCTTCGTCGAGGTGCAGAACGGCTGCGACCATCGCTGCACGTTCTGCATCATCCCCTTCGGCCGCGGGAATTCGCGCTCGGCCCCGGCGGGCGACGTGGTGGCGCAGATCCGGCGCCTGTGCGCCAACGGCTACCGCGAGGCGGTGCTGACCGGGGTGGACATCACCTCCTGGGGCCACGACCTGCCGGGCGCGCCCTCCCTGGGGCGGCTGGTCAAGCAGATCCTGCGGCACGTTCCCGAACTTGAGCGGCTGCGCATTTCCTCCATCGACTGCATCGAGGCGGACGCCGACCTAATGGACGCGCTCGCCACCGAGCCGCGCGTCATGCCGCATCTGCACTTGTCGTTGCAGGCGGGCGACGACATGATCCTCAAGCGCATGAAGCGCCGCCATTCGCGGCGTGACGCCATCGCGTTCTGCGCGGACGTGCGCAAGGCGCGCCCGGACGTCGTGTTCGGCGCGGACTTCATCGCGGGCTTTCCCACCGAGAGCGACGAGATGTTCGCCCGCACGCTGGATCTGGCGGAGGAATGCGGGCTGACGCACCTGCACGTGTTTCCCTTCTCGCCGCGCCCCGGCACGCCCGCCGCCCGGATGCCCCAGACGCCGCGCGCCCTCGTGAAGGCGCGGGCGCAGGCGCTGCGCGCCAAGGGCGAGGCGCTGCTGGCCGCGCACCTCGAGCGGCGCATCGGGGCCCGATGCGCCGTGCTGGTCGAGCGCGGGGGGCTGGGGCGGGCGGAGGACTTCACCCCCGTGGCCATGCCGGGCGCAGCCCCCGGGAGCATCGTGGACGTCACCGTGACGGGACATGATGGAACGAAGCTGCAATGCGGCGAATTCCCCGTCAGGCGGCCCTGACGCTCGCCGCAGAGGAGGATTCCACATGTCGCACACGATCAGGACCGGCGTGCTCGCCATGGCTTTCGCGCTCGCCTCCGGCGGAGCGTTCGCGGACTCCTGCAAGATCGAGGCGGGCTCCAAGAAGCTTGCGGGCGCGGCCCTCACGAGTTTCATGAAGAAGTGCCAGACCGACGCGTCCGCCACCTGCGAGAGACAGGCGGCCGACAAGAAGCTGCACGGCGCCGCCAAGACGAGCTTCACCAAGAAGTGCCTCACTGACGCGGTCGGGACCTGAGGCGCCCTGAGGGGCAAGGGCCCTCGCGGCGACGGCGCCGCGCGCTTGAGCGTGACGCTTCACCGCCATTCAAGGCCATGCTAGCCTGACGCGCCGGGCAAAGCCGGCGCAGGGGCGCGAACGCGCCGCGAGGGGAGACATTGATGAACTTCAAAGCGTGTTTTGCGGCCGCCCTTTGCGCCAGCGTCTTCAGCGGCGCGGCGATCGCCCAGGATTATCCGACCAAGCCCGTGACGGTGATCGTGCCCTTCGCGGCCGGCGGCCCCACGGACGTGGCGGCGCGCATCTACGGCGAGTTCTTCGCGCGCACGCTGGGGCAGAATTTCGTCATCGAGAACGCCGCCGGAGCGGGCGGCACCACGGGCTCCGTGCGCGCGGCCCGCGCGGCGCCGGACGGCTACACGATCTTCGTGCACAACGTCGCGCCCCACGTGGCCGGGCCGGCCCTCTACCCGAGCGCGCAGTACGATCCCGTCAAGAACTTCGAGCCCATCGGCACGCTGGCGTTCGCGGCGCACTACATCGTGCTGCGCAAGGATTTCCCCGCAAAGGACCTGCGGGAGTTCATCGCCTACGCCAAGCAGAACCCCGGCAAGATCAATTACGGCTCGGCGGGCGCGGGCTCGGCGACCCATCTGGCGTGCGTGCTGCTCGGCCAGCAGGCGGGCGTCGACATCGTCCACGTGCCCTATCGGGGCACGGGCCCGGCGCTGAACGACCTCGTGGCGGGCACGCTCGACATGATGTGCGACCAGGGCCTCAACATGATGGGACAGGTGCCGAGCGGCAACGTGCGCCCCATCGCGATCGCCCAGAAGACGCGCTTCAAGGCCCTGCCGGACGTGCCCACGACGGCCGAGGCCGGCCTGCCGGGATTCGAGGTGCAGGCCGCCACGGCCATGTACGCCATCGCCGGAACGCCCGCGCCGGTGGTCGCCAAGCTCGTCGCCACCATGGCCGCCGCCTACAAGGACCCGGCGCTGCGCAAGCGCGTGGAGGACCTGGCGTCCGAATTGCCGGGCCCCGGGCAGGACACGCCCGCAGGGCTGGCGGCGTTCACCAAGTCCGAGATGGAGCGCCTGTCGGAGGCCATCCGGAAGGGCAACGTCAAGGCGCAGTAACTCGGTCCGGGGCGGCGGGCGATTCCGGCTCCGCCGCCGCGGGTTCTCCCGCCCAGCCGCAGGCCCGCAGCCGCGCCAGCATATGGGGCGGCGCGGGCGCCACGGCTTTCACGGGCGGCTTGTTCTTCTGCATCGGCACGGTGATTTCGCGCGCATGCAGGTGCAGGGGCGGCTCCGAGCCCGGCATGGCGGAGCCGTAGATGGCGTCGCCCACGATGCTCCAGCCCTGCGAGGCGGAATGCACGCGCAGCTGATGCGTGCGCCCGGTCAGCGGCTCCATGGCCATCCAGGCGATGGGGCGGCCCTCGAAATCGGCCCGGCCCAGCACGCGCCATCGGGTCTGGGACGGCTGGCCGGCGGGATCGACCTTCATCCACCAGCCGCGCGTCGCGTCGAGCCGCCCGAGCGGCAGGTCGATCAGCCCTTCGGGCTCGGCCGGACCGCCCTCCACGAGCGCCCAATAGGTCTTCGAAACGCTCCCGCGCTTGAAGAGTTGTCCCAGCGTCTCCAGGGCCTTGCGGTGGCGCCCCAGCACCAGGCAGCCGGACGTGTCGCGGTCCAGCCTGTGGGCGAGCGAGGGCGGGCGCGGCAGGCCGAAGCGCAACGCGTCGAAATGCGCTTCCAGATTATCGCCGCCCTTGGGGCCGCGATGCACCGGCATGCCGGCGGGCTTGTCGATGACCAGCATGAGGCCGTCACGATGGAGAAGGCGGGCTTGGAGCTCTTCCGGCGTCATGGATAACAGGCTATCGATGCCCGGGCGCGAAGCGTCAAGCGAGGTTTGAGCGGTCCATGGCGGAAAACGAAGGCAAACCAGGGTTTTTCGGCCGCCTGTTCCGTCGCGGGGAGGCGCCCGCGCCCGAGCCTGCGCCGGTGAACGCGCCGGCGGCGCCCGCCGCCGAGCCGCCGCCGTAGGCGGA
>JAQGJX010000135.1 GCA_028290405.1 Hyphomicrobiales bacterium | reverse complement strand
ATCCAGTCCGATAAGGTCGGATAAACTGCCCAGAAGATGGCGAAGAAGAAGCCCGCAAGCAAAAGCAGAATGACCGAATACGTCACCGCCGCGGGAACTCCATGCTCGCGCAATCGGTCGGCGGTCGGGCCGATAATCAGCCCCAGGATCGCGCCCGCAGTAAGCGGAAGGGCGATCGCCTTGGCGTAATATAGCGCGAAAATCAGCACGAAAAGGCCGATGCCCAGGATGGCGACGTAACCGCCCCATTTCAGAGTCCAGGGTTCAAGCTGGCCTGAACGCAGCGCCTGCTTGGCGGCGGCTTCGGAGGCGCTGACGCTAGAAGGCGCACTTGCGCCCGAACGGGTAGTCCCGCCCTGATCGGCCGGACCGCTCATGTTCGGCGCCGGAATATGCCAACCACTGCGGAAATGACGAACAGAACGATCGCCACCCAGAACAGCATTTGCGCGCCGCTCATGGCGGTTCCGGCCAGGCCGCCGAACCCCAGCGCGGCTGCGATCAACGCGATGACGAGGAACGCGAACGCCCAGTACAGCAGATTACCCATTTCGGCCTCCTGCGAACGCCGCTTGAGCGCGGCGGTCCCAACCACGGCAACGCAGTTGCAATGTGGCGGTTCCGGCGCTCAGACGGCGCTTTCCTCGACGGCCGCCACAACCGCCAACGGCGCCACTATTTCGCAGATCGTGCCCTCGCTATTGTGCTCGAGCTTCACCTGCGCGCCGAGCGAGCGGGGGAGCATGCGGGTGACGATCACGCTGCCAAACCCTGCTGCGCGCGGCGCCGGAAGCGCGCCCTTCGCATGTTCGATCCAGTCGATCTTCAATTGCGCGCCGGCCTCGCCCTCCACCATGTCCCAGGTGACGTCCACAGTCCCGTCGGGGTTTTTGAGGGCTCCGTGCGTGAGCGCATTGGATGCAAGTTCGCTCAGGCCCATCGCGAGATTTTGCGCAGCGTCCGGCCTCAGCACCACGGAAGGCCCGCCGATGTGCACCCTGTCCCCCAGCATGGATTCGGCCTCCAGCAATTGGGAGCGAACGAGGTCGTCCATTGCGACGCCGCGAAACGACGACTTCACCAGCAGGTGGTGCACCGCCGACAGAGCCGCGAGGCGATCGCGGAAGCGGCTGATGAAGACCTTGCCGTTATCGGCGTTGCGCGCCGTGTGGCGCGCCATGGATTGCACGATGGCGAGCAGGTTCTGCGTGCGGTGGCTCAGTTCGCGCATGAGCCATGAATTGCTCTCCCGGTCGAGATGGCGTTCGGTCATGTCGATGGCGGCGCCGAGAACGCCCATCTGGCCGTCGCGCAATTGAAGGGGCGTCAGGTACATCTCGATCCAGCGCGGGGCGCCGCGGTCCAGCACGTTGACTTCGCAGCGCACGAGCTTGCGCGACTCAAGGGCCTCGCGCTTGGCCGCCTCGGAGCGCAATGCCGCTGTCGGGCCGAAGATTTCGTCGTCGCCGGCGCCCACGAACTCCTCAGCCGTCCGGCCGAAACCGCCCCGGCTCACCCATTGATAGCGAAGGTCCTGGTCCTGCGTGAACACCATGATGCGCGCCGCCGACAGCGCAAGGTCGAAGCGCTCGTTGACTTCCATCAGTTCCCGCTGGCTGGCGGCGAGATCGCGCGTCAGCGATTCATTGCGGTTCAGCGCGTCCGACCTTTTCTTGGCTTCATCGTCGACGCGCGCATAAAGCTCCTGCGCCTGCAGGATCGTCAGCAGCAACGCCGAGCCAATGAGCCCCACGATGGTGATGTCGAGCTTGTGGGACGTCGAGGCGGCGCGCGCGCGCGCCGCGGCGAGTTCCGCCTCCAATTCACCGCTCCAACGTGCGCGGCTCTCCTGATAGGCCTCGAGCGCCTTCTCGTCGCTCGCGTCTCCGGCCGGTTGAGATTGCGCGGCTTCGAGCATGGCGAGCGTTTGCGCCGCTGATTGAAACCAGCCATGCAAGGCCAGGGAGCCATGAGGGGCGCCCGTCTGGGCGCTGGCGATGCGGGTCTTCAAGGACGACACGATGGAGCGCGCGCGCGCCGCAGTGTCGGGGTCCCCCGTCCGTTGGAAAGCTTGTTGCAGCAGGATGACGTCGGTCAGCGAGCGGTCGATCTCATAGGCGACCGATCGATCGCGCAGCGTTTCGCCAACCTGCGTATGCAGGTTATCGCTCCAAACGCTGAATGCGGCGACGAGCAGAGCCGCCGCCAAGAGCATGACGCCCGCGGCGAAGGGCGCCAGAGTGGCGCCACGTAAGCGCTGCAGGATGAGTTGGGCGATATGAGCCTCCGGCCGAAACGACTCGTCCGGCGATATCGCCGGTCGAGTCGCAACGGCCTGATGTCACGCGGGTTCCCTGCGGCGCAGGGAAGCTTCAGCTGGGCGCGCCGCTTCGCGCCTTCTCGTCGAAGAACAGCGCCTGGCTCGCCAGCGCCGACACCAGCGAGGGCTGGAACGGCTTGGTGATCAGGTAGGTCGGCTCCGCGCGCTCGCCGGTCAGCAGGCGCTCGGGGAAGGCGGTGATGAAGATCACCGGCACCCGCACGCTGCGCAGCAGTTCATTCACGGCCTCAAGGCCCGAGCTGCCGTCGGCGAGCTGGATGTCGGCGAGAATGAGCCCAAGGTCATGTCCACGCGCCAGCTCGATCGCCTCCCGGTGCGTGCGCGCGATGCCCACGACGTTGTGCCCCAACTGTTCCATGATGCCTTCAAGGTCCATTGCGATCAGCGGCTCATCCTCGATAATGAGCACGTTGGTCGCAATCTGGTCCGCGATTTCGCGGCCTGCGTCGTCGATAAGGGTCCGCACTTGCGAAACCTCCACGCCGAGGATCTGCGCGGTCTCGCTTTCGTCGAACCGCTCCATGGCCAACAAAAGAAATGCGCAGCGCGAGCGTGGCGTGAGCGCGTCGATTCGCCGATGGGGATCGGAGATGTCCCCGACGGGCCGCGAAGAATTATTCAGTTCGACTGAACGCCATACGGCGTCAAACAGTTTGTAGAGTGCCACACGAGAGGGAAGCTTGCGGTCGAATATGGAAGAATCTTCAAGAAGCGCCTCCAGCACAGACACCACATAGGCGTCTCCAGAGGCCTGAGACACCGTCATGGCACGGGCATAGCGCCTCAGGTAGGGAAGATGAGGGGCTAGCTGTTGGGCTATCGACATGCGGTTCCCTTGAAAATTGATGGACACGGGGCTGGTCCAAGTTACGTCCGAGCATATATATTCCGCCACTCGGATTTCAACCGAACTCAGTGCCCGGATCAAGCGAAAGCGACACCGTGCGAAGATTAGATACGCCTTCCCACCAGGGGCAACATTCAATGACGACAAAACAGTCACGCTCAGACGCTGAAAATCTTGAAGATGAGCTGCAGATCGATGAACACATTCAACGTCGGATCGGGACGAAGCTGCGCAGCTATTACGACGAACTCTTGAGCGAACCCATTCCGGACAAGTTCATTGAACTCCTCGTCAAGCTCGATGAGAAAGAGCGCAAGGAAGGTCTATCGTGAACGACCGCGAGGAATTCACAGCCGGCCTGATGAAAGCGCTTCCGTCGCTGCGCGCGTTCGCGATCTCGCTGAGCGGCCGCGCGGAACGCGCCGACGATCTCGTGCAGGACACGCTGATGCGCGCGTGGGCGAACGCCGACAGCTTCCAGCCAGGCACAAACCTGAACGCGTGGCTCTTCACCATCCTGCGGAATCTCTTCCACTCCGAGTACCGCAAGCGCCGCCGTGAGGTGCAGGACGAGGACGGCGCCTACGCGTCCCGCCTGTCCGTACAAGCGTCGCAAGACGCTCACCTTGACGTGCAGGACTTCCGGCTCGCGCTTGAATCGCTGCCGCCGGATCAGCGCGAAGCCCTTCTGCTGGTTGGAGCTTCCGGGTTCTCGTACGAGGAGGCCGCGGAGATTTGCCAGTGCGCCGTCGGCACGATCAAAAGCCGCGTTAACCGCGCGCGAACCAAGCTGGCGGAAATTCTCTCCATCGAAGGCCCCGAGGACCTCAGCGCGGACTCGCGCAGCAGGAGCGTCACCGCCCAGAGCGAGATCTGAGCTCCCCTGCCTCAACGCTATTCTGGTCCGCCCGAACGCCCGCTTGTCCCGCACAAGCGGGCGTTTCGTTTGCCCTCAAGGCCGGCTTGCATCGCAAGTCCACCACGCGCGCCGCGACGGAACCGCATCCCAATTGCGCGGTTGAAGGCACAGATGCGGCGCACGGGACAGGGGCCAACTTTTGTCTGTCGTCGCTTCTCCAACGGAGTTGAACCATGAACAGACTGATGATCGCTGCCCTGATGGGCGCCGTGTCCCTCTCTTCGATGGCATATGCGCAGACCACTGGGCCGTCCACGACGACGAACCCGCCTGCGGCCACCACGTCGCCGCCGCCCGCAACGTCGACCGCTCCGGGCGCGCGCACGGATGATTCCATGCGCTCGAGCACGACCACGACCTCTTCGTCGACGGTCAGCGGCGCGGCCTCCAGCGGCCAGGTCACCTATTATAACCAGACCGGCGAAGATTACCGCGTCTCGCGCATCATCGGGACGAACGTTCGCAACAACCAGAACGAGAACATCGGCGAAGTCGAAGACCTCATCGTGGATCGCAAGGGCGACATCAAGGCCGCCATCATCAGCGTCGGCGGCTTCCTGGGCATTGGCGAGCGCTGGATCGCGGTCAACTTCGACAGCCTGAACATGCAGCAGGACGGCAACAACTGGCGCGTCATGCTTAACACCACCAAGGACCAGATGAAGACCGCGCCTGAGTTCAAGTACGAGTCCTCGTGGTCTTCGCGCCGCTCGGACACGGGCGCGTCCACCGCCACCACGCCGACCCGTTCGACCACCACCACGACCACGACGGAGCGTCCGTCGGCCCCCGCCAACCCGCCCGGCACGGCTCCCGTCAGTCCGCCGAACCGCTGAGGCGCAACGCGCTCAGGCACGAAAGGCGGGCGCCCGGCGCCCGCCTTTTTTTGTCAGCGAATGTCCCACTGGCAGAGGCGATAGCCATTGCGCCGCGCCGCGAGGTCCACGTGAAGATGGTCCTCGTGATACCCGTCCGATCCCGAGCCCAGAACAGTCGTGAACCGGGCGCAGGCGCTTTGCTTGACGTCCTCGCGCAAGGACTTCAACGCGGGCTCCGCGCCCATCATCTGCAGGGTGCGTCCATCCTTCAGGCCGATGGCGTGGACGTCGAACGCGTTGCCGGTGGCGTGTTCGCTGATCTTCCCGCTGCTCTGGTTGTTGCGCAACCTGCATTCATAAGCGCCCACGCCCACCAGCCTCGTCAGCGGAGAGCCGCTCTTTGCGACGGTGGGCGCGAGATCGTCGCGTATCCATTGCGCGACCGCCGCCGCCATGGCGCAGCGGATGTGAACGGCGCTCTGGAGCATGACGGTCGATCCGTCCGCGAGGCGCACGCCGCGTAGCGTCAGGCCCTCGCGCACGCCGCACGCGCTGTTGCCATTGCCGTTGGTCAGCGGCGGCGCGGGTTCGGCGATGATGTTGAGATCGGCGAAAACCGCTGCGCAGGAGACGGATTCGACAGCCGCCTCATCGGGCGCGCGCTGCAGGGCGGGCGGCGCGCCGACGGCGGAGCCAAGATCGGCTGGACGCGGCGGCGGCGTGGGCGCTTCGGGAGCCGCCTCAGCAGGGGGCGCGCTCAGCTCCGCCGGGCGCGGCGGCGGCATCGGCGGGTCGTCAAGACAAAGCGCTGGCCCGCAGCCAATGAACGAAGCTGCCAGGAGACCCCGCCCCCACGCGCGCACGGGCCTAATCCACAAACTCCACCACGACCCCGGGCCGCACCATGTCGGCCAGTTCCTCCGCGTCCCAATTGGTCAGGCGCACGCAGCCATGTGAGGCGGTCTTGCTGACCTTCGAGGGCTCAGGCGTGCCATGGATGCCGTACGTGGGCTTCGACAGCGCGATCCACACGGAGCCCACAGGATTGTTGGGGCCTGGCGGCAGGGTGAGCTTCTCGGTGTTCTTGCCCTGCACGAAGTTCTTGTCGGGATCGTAAGCATAGGTCGGGTTCTTGGCGATGCGCGTCACCTTCACCTCGCCGGAGGGCGACGGCGTCTGGCTGCTGCCGATGGTGGCGGGATAGCTCGCCAGGATGGCGTTGTCCTCGCCGTAGGCCATCAGCAGACCGCGCGGCTTGTCGGCCTCCAGGCGCGCCACCTTGCCCTTCTTCTCGCGTTCCACGTTGGCGACGATGATCTTGCTTCCCGCCTCGTCAAAGCGCGCCTTCGGGTTCAGCGCCTTGAGCAGGTCGTCGTCCATGTGGAAGCGCTCGGACAGCATCTCCACCGCGCTGGTGTAGGCGAGCCGCTTCATCTTCGCCTGCTCGGCGTAATCCTGCGGGATCTTGTCGGCGAATTCGTAAGCCGCGTCTTTTTCGGTGATTGTATATTCGCTCAGCACGTCGCCCGCCTCGTTGGCGCCCAGCGCCGCCCAGGTCTGCTCGTCCAGCTGGTCGCCCTCGCCCAGCTTCTCGAGCCTTCGGAACTGCGCAAGCGCCTTGCGGAAGTTTTCGCCGTCATGGCCGTCGATGACGCCTGGCGATATGCTGCGGCGGGCCAGCAGCACTTGCGCCTTGACGATTGCGGCGCTCATCTTGCCCGCTGCGGCGCCGACGTCGCCGAAGGCCGCGTCCTTCACCTCCTGCGCGGCCAGCGCGAACGCGGAGGCGGGCGCCAGGGCGAAAGCCAGGCCGGCGAGGGAGTATTGCAGCGCAGAGCGTTTCGTAATCATGTTCGATCCCCGTTCCATTACGAAGAGAACCGCCGCCGGGGCCTTGGCGTTCCATGGCCAAGCACAGGTGTTGCGTTGAGCCCTGAATGCGGCCAAACAGGCGCCAAATGAGGAGGCGCGGCGTGACCACAGGTTTTTCGAGAGCGGCGGTGGCGGTGGGGTCGGTGAAGACCGAACTGATGGACTTTCCCCTGCCCGAGATTCCCACGGACGCAGGCCTGCTGCGCATCGCCGTCACGGGCATCTGCGGCAGCGACTGGGGCATGTACAAGAACGACAAGCCCGGCCCGCGCATCCTGGGGCACGAGATGGTTGGGACGATTGAAAAGATCGGCCCCGCGGCCAGCTATCGCTGGGGCGTGAAGGAAGGCGATCTCGTCGCGCTGGAGGAATACCTGCCCTGCGGCCATTGCGAATATTGCCGCAGCGGCGAAATCCGGTCGTGCCTCGAGACGGACCAGCGGCTGCCCGGCAAGGTGCGCTTCGGCTCCACGCCCATCAGCATCCAGCCCTCGCTCTGGGGCGGCTACAGCCAGTTCGCCTACCTTCACCCGCGCTCCGTGGTGCACAAGGTGCCGGCGGGCGTCGCGCCCCAGATGGCCGCCATGGCGCTGCCCATCGGCAACGGGTTCCAGTGGATCTATTTCGACGGCGGGGCGGGCCCCGGCAAGGTCGTGGTCATCCAGGGTCCCGGCCAGCAGGGGCTGGGGGGCGTCATCGCAGCGAAGATCGCGGGCGCGGACGAGATCATCGTCTCCGGCCTGTCGCATGACGCGCAGCGCTTCGAGCTCGCAAAAGCTCTTGGGGCCACGCACACGATCGCGGTGGACAGGGAGGACCTCGGCGCCGCCGTGGCGCGCATCACCAACGGCCGCATGGCCGACATCTGCCTCGACTGCTCAGGCCTGGGGCCCAGGAACCTCATGCCGTCGCTGCTGCTGCTGCGCAAGCGCGGCGTGCTGCTCACGGTGTCGCGCGGCGCGCCGGTGGACGGGTTCGACGTCGACCGCATGATCAACAACCAGCTTACCCTGAAGGGCCTGCGCGGCCACAGCTTCGAGGCGGTGGAGATGGCCCTGCGCACCATGGCGAGCAACCGCCTGCCGCTGGAGCTGATGTCCACCCACAAGTTCGGTCTGAACGACGTGGACAAGGCGCTGAAAATCGTCGGAGGACAGATGGAGGAACGCTCGATCCACGTGTCGATCGATCCGTGGATGTGAGGGATGAGCGGGCGGTAGGCAGTAGGAGTGGGTCGTCGCCTGCGACAGGCGATCCGGTCAAGCGGCCTTGATGCGCGCTTGCCGCCCCTGGGTCCCGCGTTCCGCTGCGCGGCCCCGGGAACGCGAATCCGCCCGCCGCAAGCGATTGCCTACTGCCTACTGCCTACTGCCTGACGCCCGCTCGCTGCTCGCCGCCAACCCCCATGCCCTATAGAATTGAACCAAACCCCGAGGACGACGTCGCGCTCTGCTCCTGTTGCGCTGGGGCGGCGGGCGTGCGGGGCGTGGTGTACGAGGGTGCGCGGCCGGTCGCGGTGTATTTCGCCGAGCCGGCCGGAATGCCGAAATATCCGCTGCTGCGGCTTGGGCTCGTGGTCGGCGCGTGGACGGACGACGCTCTCCCGGCGGACCGGCTGTCGCTGGCCTTCTCGTGCCGGCCCGGCTCTCCGGCGCCGCTGCTGGAGCACATCGATCCCTATCTGGCGACCTTCCCCGAACTGGCGCAACTGGGCCTGCGCTGCGGAGCGGTGGAGGCGCGGGGACACGCCGACGCGCCCCTGTTCCGCGCTGTCGCCGCCGCGGTTCTTGCGGGCGACGAGCGGCTGGCGGAAATGCGCGGCGCGGCGCCCCGCCATCGCGGATTTCAGGCCGACGGCGCCTGAGGCGCGCGCCGGGCCAGATTGGGCTTGACCCCACCCGGCCCGGACCTAGAGTGCGCGCCGAACTGGCCCTGAACAAACCAAGGAGGAACCGCGATGGTTGAGAAAGTTCTCGCCGCAGTGCGCACCGCGCCCGGAAAGACCGAAGTTCTCGAATATCCCATGCCCGATATTCCGGACGACGGCGCCCTCCTCAAGGTTGAAGTCGGCGGCATCTGCGGGACGGACGTGAAGCTCTATTTCAACCCGCCCACCAAGGCCAATGTCATCATGGGCCATGAGAACATCGGCTATATCGCGAAGGCGGGCCGGGAGTTCACGCGCCGCAAGGGCTTCAAGGAAGGCGACCTCGTCTTCGTCGAGCACTACGTCATGTGCGGCAAGTGCGAATGGTGCCACAAGGGCGAGTACCGCCATTGCGAGAACACCGACTGGCGCACAAATCCCGACGGCATTCGCTACGGCTACACGTCCGCCGAGCGCGCTCCGCACCTGTGGGGCGGCTTCGCCCAATACATGTACCTGCCGTGGAACTCGGTGGTGCATCATGTGCCCAAGGGCGTCTCGCCGGAACTCGCCGGGCTGGTGACGCCCATGGCCAACGGCATCGAATGGTCGCTGTTCGAGGGCAAGGTCGGCTACAACGACGTCGTGCTCATCCAGGGCCCCGGCCAGCAGGGCCTGTCGCAGACGGTCATCTGCAAGCAAGCGGGCGCCAAGCAGATCATCGTCACCGGCACCGGCAAGGACCATGCGCGTCTGGAAGTCGCGAAAAAACTCGGCGCGGACGTCACCATCGACGTGAACGCCGAAGACCCGCTCCAGCGCATCATGGAAGTGACCGGCGGACGCGGCGTGGACGTGGTGCTGGACTGCACGGCCGGCGCGGGCACGATCCCGATCCTGCTCGGCATCGAGGCGTTGAAGCGCAAGGCCGGCCGCATGGTCGTGCAGGGCGAAATGCCGGAGTTCCCGAACTTCCCCATCGGCAAGATGACCACGAAGTACATCACCATGTTCTCGGCGCGCGGGCACTCCTACCTCGCCTGCGAACTGGCGCTGCAACAGCTCGCCTCCCAGCGCTTCCCGCTGGACCTGGTGACGACCCACAAGTTCGGCCTGAACGACGTGGACCTCGCCATCAAGAGCGTCGGCAACAAGGAAGGCGCCGTGAAGGACGTCATCCACGCCTCGCTGATGCCCTGGCTGTGAGCTGAGCAGCACCGCTGAAGTCAAGGGCGCGCTTCGGCGCGCCTTTTTTGATTTTGAAATGTACCGTTGTACGGTGCATTAACTCACGATCGGAAGTTTTCGGGAGAAATGGCTTCGCGAGTTCTTTATCGACGATGCTCCGCATCGGAAAATCCCGCCAGACATCACTGATCGCCTGTTTCGCCGGCTGCAAATGCTGAACGACGCAACTTGTGATTCCGACCTGAGGTCACCGCCGAGCAACCACTTCGAAAAGCTCTCCGGACCTGCTGGGCTGGTGCTCGCTCCGCATCAAAAAAGCGATGGCGCCTTGTCTTCCGCTGGGACGCCGGAACGGGGCTCGCCGACGACGTTTACCTCGACGATCACAGCTACAGATGAGGCGCGTGATGCTTTCCACCAAACGCAAGCCGGCCAGCGTCGGCGAAGTGCTGACCGAGGAGTTCATGGAGCCGCACAGCCTCACCCAGGGCCGGCTGGCGCAGGCCATGGGCGTGCCGCGCAAGCATGTGAACGAACTCTGCGCCGGGCGCCGCGCGATCACGGTGGACACGGCGCTGATCCTCGCGCGCGTGTTCGGAAACGGCGCGGACTTCTGGTTGAACCTCCAGCGCCGCAATGATGTGTGGGAAGCCCTCAACTCGCCCGAAAGACGCGAGCGCATCGAGCGGGCCCAGCCAGTTGGCGAGGCGGCCTAGAGCGCCGCCCCGCAGGCACGCTCACCCCTTGCGCAGCAAATCCACCCGGAACACCTGATCGAACGCGAGCTTGCCGTCTTCCTTGTCGGCCAGCGTCTCGAACGTGCGCTTCACCCCTTCGGGATCGGCGTCGAACTTCGCGCGGCGCTTTTCGTCGCGGTCCAGCTGCTCCTCTTTCCACTCGTCGAACGACGCGAAGGCGCGGCGCGTGCGGTAGAGGTTTTCCTGCACGCGCTCCATCCCCTGCCCCAGCAGCTCGCGCAAGGCGGTCCAGGCCTGCGTGCGCACGATCGTTTCGTCGTTCACGAACCTGGTGGCCTCGTGGTAATGGCCCGCCGCCACCGGCTCCATCACGTAGAGCAATCCGCCCGGCCCCAGCGCCCGCGCAGCCTCCGCCAGCGCCTTGGGGAAGTCCGGCATGTGATGCAGCGAGTTGGAGAACGCCACCACGTCGAAGCTCCTGTCCGGCCACGGCAGGGCGTCGCCGCTCGCCACCCGGAAATCCACGTTCACGCCCTCGGCCTTTGCGGCCTGCTGCGCCTTGGCGATGGAGTTCGCCTTGACGTCCACGCCCGCCACCTCGCCCACGAAGGCCGCAAGGCCGCGGGTGAACTTGCCTTCCCCGCAGCCGATGTCGAGCGCGCGCCTGCGGCCGTCCCCCAGCAGGTCCCGGGCGAATTTGGTGTTCGCGCCCAGCGGCAGCGCGCGAATTTCGGCGTCGGTGGGCTTCAGCGCCCTGCGCATGGACTCGTCCAAACCAGTTTCCTCCAATGAATTAGCGTCGGCTTACTTTATAGCGGCGGCGCAGCTGGCCGCAAATCGCCGCCGCGCGATTGACCCGCGCCGCCGGTGGCGTGCAATAAAGCGGCAGGCGCGCGGGACGCGCAGAGGAAACACCGGGGAGCCCCATGGCCGACGCGTTCGACACCATCACGATTCCGAAGCTTCAACAGATGAAGC
>JAQGJX010000134.1 GCA_028290405.1 Hyphomicrobiales bacterium | reverse complement strand
GCGAAATGGCCGACATGCTGAAGAAGGAAGGCGTGGAGGTGAAGTACGCCATCCATCCCGTCGCCGGCCGCATGCCCGGGCACATGAACGTGCTGCTGGCCGAAGCCAACGTGCCCTACGACGAGGTGTTCGAACTCGACGAGATCAACAGCGAGTTCAGCAGCGCGGACGTGGTCTATGTGATCGGCGCCAACGACGTGACCAACCCGGCCGCCAAGACCGACCCCACCTCGGCCATCTATGGAATGCCGATCCTGGAGGTCGACAAGGCCGGCACCGTGCTGTTCATCAAGCGCTCGATGGCCTCGGGCTACGCCGGCGTGGAGAACGAACTGTTCTTCCGCCCCAACACCATGATGCTCTTCGCCGACGCCAAGAAGATGGTGGAGACGATCGTCAAGGCGTTGGGGCATTAGGGGGGCAGTAGGCAGTAGGGCTTAGGCGGTAGGTTTTCATAGCTCAATTCTTGCAGGCACAGCGTTCCCTCCCAGCAGGGGAGGGACAGGGGGGCTGGCTCCATCTTGCAAGATTTTGGGGCCTACCCTACCCCACTCCCTCCCCTGAGGGGAGGGAGTCCGTCCGAGGGCGTCATCGACCACGCAGCTACTGCCTACTGCCTACTCACGACCGCCCCACTTACCTAGACCCCCTTCTTCTCCAGCGCCCGACCGATCTCGTCGAGAATCATCGGGTCGTCGATGGTCGCCGGGGCCGTCCAGTCGTCGTGGTCGGCGATCTTTTTCATGGTGCCGCGCAGAATCTTGCCCGAGCGGGTCTTGGGCAGGCGGTCCACCACCACGGCGGTCTTGAAGGCCGCCACGGGGCCGATCTTGTCGCGCACGAGCGCCACGATCTCTTTCTCGATGGCCGCGGGATCGCGGTCCACGCCCGACTTCAGCACCACGAAACCAAGCGGCGCCTCGCCCTTCAGCGAATCCTTCATGCCGATCACGGCGCATTCGGCCACGTTGGGATGGGAGGCGAGAACCTCCTCCATGCCGCCGGTGGAGAGGCGGTGGCCCGCGACGTTGATGATGTCGTCGGTGCGGCCCATGATGTAGAGGTAGCCGTCGTGATCGCGGTAGCCCGCGTCGGCGGTTTTGTAATAGCCGGGAAATTCCGCCAGATAGCTGTCCGCCATGCGTTCGTCGTTGCGCCACAAGGTCGGCAGGCAGCCGGGCGGGAGCGGCAGCTTGATGACGATGGAGCCCATCTTGCCGTCAGGCACCGGGTTGGCTGCCTCGTCGACGATCTGCACGTCGTAGCCGGGCATCGGCGCCGTCGGGGAGCCGTGCTTCACGTCCAGCATGCCAAGGCCCACCGGATTGCCGACGATGCACCAGCCGGTTTCCGTCTGCCACCAGTGATCCACCACCGGCACGCCGAGAATCTGCTCGGCCCACGCCACCGTGTCCGGGTCGGCGCGCTCGCCCGCGAGGAACAGCGTGCGCAGGCTCGAGGTGTCGTAGCGGGCGAGGTGCCTGGCCTCGGGGTCTTCCTTGCGGATGGCCCGGAAGGCCGTGGGGGCGGTGAACAGGGCGGCGATCTTGTACTCTTCCACCATGCGCCAGAAGGCGCCCGCGTCGGGCGTCCCGATGGGCTTGCCTTCGTACACGATGGTGGTCGCGCCATGCAGCAGCGGCGCATAGACGATGTAGCTGTGGCCCACCACCCAGCCGACGTCTGACGCCGCCCAGAACGCCTCTCCGGGCTCGACGCCATAGAGGTTCTTCATGGTCCATTTCAGCGCCACCATGTGGCCGCCGTTGTCGCGCACCACGCCCTTGGGCACGCCGGTCGTGCCGGACGTATAGAGGATGTAGAGCGGGTCGGTGGCGGCCAGCTCCACGCAATCGGCCTTGCGGCCCTGCTGCTTGGCGCGCGCCACGCAGTCCGCCCAGTCGTGGTCGCGGGGCGCGGCCATGTGGGCGGTCTCTTGGGGGCGTTGCAGCAGCAGCACCGTCTGGGGCTTCGCGCTCGACAGGTCGATGGCGGCGTCCAGCAGCGGCTTGTATTTGACGATGCGGCCCGGCTCGATGCCGCATGAAGCGGTGAGGATCAGCTTGGGGGTGGCGTCGTCGATGCGCGTCGCCAGTTCCTTGGCGGCGAACCCGCCGAACACCACCGAATGAATGGCGCCGATGCGCGCGCAGGCGAGCATCGCCATCACGGCCTCGGCGATCATCGGCATGTAGACGATGACGCGGTCGCCCTTCACGACGCCGAATTCCTGGAGCACCGCCGCGAGCGCCGCGACCTCGTCGCGCAATTGCGCGTAGGTGTAGACGCGCTTGGCGTCCGCCACGGGGCTGTCGTAGATGAGCGCGGGCTGGTCGGCGCGCGCGCCTTCCGCGTGCCTGTCCACGGCGTTCCAGCAGGTGTTGCAGGTCGCGTCCGGAAACCAGCGGCCGTAGACGCCCGCTTGCGCGTCGAAGATCTCCGTCGGCGGCTTGATCCAGTCGATCTCCTTCGCCGCTTGCGCCCAGAAGGCCGCGGGATCGGCACGCCAGGCGCCATAGACGTCTTGGTACCGGCTGGACATGACTTCCTCCGAAGGACGATGCGGGCGCCGCCGCCCGGGCGGGACCATCGCGCGCGAGGGTCCATTGGCGCGGACTTTCGCGATTTCGGGCTCGCAAGTCCATCGCCGCCGCTTCATCTTTTGGGCGTAAGCGGAAGGACCATGGGGCCGCCCCGACAAGGGCGGCAACCCTTTGTTGAGGGGCGCCATGCAAGGCTAAGTTCATGATCGACAGGACCGTTGAATGACGCCGCAGTCCGCACTCCTCTTCGCGCGCCCGCCGCTGCTGCGCCGGGCGGCGGCGCTGCTGCCGCAGGTGCGCACGTTCCTGATGGTGGGCGCGCTCGGGTTCGCGGTGGACCTCTCGATCACGCTGCTTCTCACGCAGGCGCTGGGCGCCGCGCCGGTGCTCGCCAAGCCATTCGGGGTGGCGGGCGCCTTCTTCCTCACGTTCGTCATGAACCGGCGCTTCACGTTCCGCCGCAGGGAGGCGGGGCGCGCGGCGGGCGATCTGGCGCGCTACTTCGTCAGTTGCGCCACGGCCCAGAGCGTCAATTACCTCGTCTATTGCGGCGCGCTGCCGCTGGCGTCCCTCGCGGGGCTCGCGGCGGGCGGAGCGCCCGCGGTGGCGGCCGCGTCGGCGATGGGGGCGGGGGTTGCGGCGAACGTCACGTTCTTGATGGCGCGCAATTACGCGTTCGCCGGGGCTGCGGCGAGTCTGCGCTGAAAGCCCTTTACGGCGCCGCATGAAGCCCTAAACGTGGCGCATGATCTCCGACGCCAATTTCTACGCCCTCGCGATTCCCGCCGTCGTCTTCCTTGGCCTGGGGAAGGGGGGCTTTTCGGGCGTCGGCCTGCTGGCCTTTCCGATGCTGTCGCTGGTGGTGCCGCCCTTCCAGGCGGCGGCCATCATCCTGCCGCTGTTGATGGTGCAGGACATCGTGGGCGTCTGGGCGTTCCGGCGCGAATATTCCCTCGCGAACCTGAAGCTCCTCGCCCCGGGCGGGCTCATCGGGCTGGGCGTCGGCTGGGCGCTGGCGCGGCACGTGTCGAACGGCGTCATCCTCGTCCTCGTGGGGTTCATCTCTGCGGCCTTCGTGGTCTACCAGGTGGCCGGCAAGGGGCTGGGGGCGCGGGCCGCCACCGGGCCCGCCGCAGGGCCCGCGACCTTCTGGGGGACCATCTGCGGGTTCACGAGCTTCGTGGCCAACGCAGGGGCGCCGCCCTTCCAGGTCTACATGCTGCCCCAGAAGCTGCCGCCCCGCGTCTACGCGGGCACGTCGCAGATCTTCTTCGCGGTGGTGAACTATCTGAAGTTTCCCGCTTTTCTGCAACTCGGGCAGATGAACGCCACCACGCTGACCACGTCGGCGGCGCTGTTGCCGCTGGCGGTCGCCTCCGTGTCGGTCGGCATCTGGCTGGTGCGGCGCATGCCGGCCGAGCGCTTCTACAAGGTGATCTACGCGCTGACGTTCGTCGTTGGCCTGAAGCTGACCTGGGACGGCCTGCGCCAGCTGGGCGTGTTCTAAGGCCAAGCTATCGGGCGGCGCCACAGCCAAGGCTGATCTGGATCAACCCCAAGGGGCCAAGGTTCATAAAACGTATTCCTGGCCTTTACATTTGTCACCGAAAGCAGGAGTGTAGCGGCACGCCGTATGCGACTGCTTAACGGGTGCCGCGCGTGAAAAACGAACAACTTCCGTCAGACCTCGACGCCGCCCGGCGCCACCTTGCGCGGGCCGCCAGCGAGATGGCCTGCGCCGCCGCCGCGCTCGAAAGCGCCGCCAGGCAGGCGCAGGGCGACAGCGCCAATCAGCTGGCGCTGATCGCCGAGGTGGTGAGCACCCAGAAGGATCTCGCCGCCGGTCTCGCGGCGCTCGTCAAGAGCGCGCCGGGCGACATGGTGGACCTCCTGCTCGCCAGCGCCGCGTTCGCGCGCGGCGGGGACGCGATGGGCCGGCACTAGCCGCCAGACGTGATTCGCCTGGAGGGAGCCATCGCCGGACGCTGGTTCGCGGCGGCCGGCGACGGCCTTGTCAACGCATGAGGTCGCGGATGCGCGGCGACGGCGCGGCTGGGCGGCCTAATGGACCGTGGCGGCCGGGGCCTTGAGCTTCGTGATCTCGTCTTTCAGCAACAATTTCTTGCGCTTGAGTTCAGCCACCTTGACCGGGTCGGTCGAGGGATGGCGCTTTGTCTGATCGATTTCGCGCTGCAAGGCTTCGTGACGGCGTTCGAGTTCAGCGAGGTGGTTCTGCAATGACATCCCACAACTCCCAAGTTTGAACAGTCCCTGACGAGGTCAGACGCCCGATGATGACACAGGCGTCCGCCAGCCGGCGATACAATGTTCCGGCCAGACGATTATTGGGGCGCCGCATTAAGGCGAAGTTTCGGCGGAGCTGCGTCGTGCGCCTGAAAAGGAGAGGGTTTCCACACGCTCCGGCGCGGGCGCGCGCGCCTTGTCGGGCGCGCGCGGTAGAGCCATAGTGGGCGCGACGCGGAGCAAGCCTCGAGGAAGCCTGAGACGATGGGCAATGGGTTGACCGAAGAGGAAGCAGCGGCCGTGCAGGCCGAAATCGAGACGTTGATGGAGGAGCATCGCGACCTCGACGCCGCCATCGCGGCCCTGCAGAGCCGTGCGGCCCCCGATCAATTGCAGGTCCAGCGTCTCAAGAAGCGCAAGCTGATGCTGCGCGACCGACTGAGCCAGCTCGACGACATGCTGACGCCCGACATCATCGCCTGAACGTCAGAAAGGGCCCGCCGAGGCCCTCGGGGCGAGCTTGCCCGCCGCCGTCCCATCGTTTATGTCGCGAACTCACAGAGGCGAGAGGCAATCTTGGCCGATCACGCGAAACCCGTCGCCATCATCATGGGCTCCCAGTCCGACTGGGCCACCATGCGCCACGCCGCCGACACTCTGGACGCGCTTGGCGTGTCCTATGAGGCCGCCATCGTGTCCGCCCATCGCACGCCGGACCGGCTCGTGGCGTTCGCCAAGAGCGCGCGCGCCAAGGGCTTCCGGGTGGTGATCGCCGGCGCCGGGGGCGCCGCGCACCTGCCCGGCATGGCCGCCTCGATGACGCCCCTGCCGGTGTTCGGCGTACCTGTCGAATCCAAGGCGCTGTCGGGCATGGATTCCCTGCTCTCCATCGTGCAGATGCCCGCCGGCGTGCCGGTGGGCACGCTCGCCATCGGGCGCGCGGGCGCGGTCAACGCGGCCCTCATGGCGGTCAGCGTGCTGGCGCTGAACGATCCGGCGCTCGCCGCGCGCTTCGACGCCTGGCGGGCCGCGCAGAGCGACTCAGTGGCCATGGCCCCCGTGGACGAGGCCGGCGCGCGCCCATGAGCCCCGGCTTCTCGCACCCGCCCATCGCGCCCGGCGCCACCATCGGCATCCTGGGCTCCGGCCAGCTCGGGCGCATGCTCGCCATGGCGGCCGCGCGGCTCGGCCTCGCCTCGCACGTCTATTCGCCCGACCGGGGCCCGGCGCAGGACGTCTGCGCCAAGTTCACCCAGGCGGGCTACGACGACGAGGCGGCGCTGGGCGCCTTCGCCGATTCGGTGGGGGTCGTCACCTACGAGTTCGAGAACGTGCCGGCGCGCGCCGCCGCCGTGCTCGCCGCGCATCGCCCGGTGCTGCCGGGCCCCAACGCGCTGGAGATCACCCAGGACCGGCTGACCGAGAAACAGTTCCTGCACAGCCTCGGCATCCCTACAGCGCCGTTCGCGGCGGTGGAGGATGCGGGAGGGCTGGCGCGGGCGGTGGCGCAGCTGGGCCGTCCCTCGATCCTGAAGACCCGGCGATTCGGGTACGACGGCAAGGGCCAGGCCATGGTGCGCGAGGGCTCGGACCTCGCGGTGGTCCATCGCAGCCTGGGCGCCTCGCCGTGCATCCTGGAAGGCGTCGTGACCTTCGCGCGGGAGTGCTCCGTGGTGGCGGCGCGCTCGGCGGACGGCTCCTTCGCCGCCTGGGACGTGTGCGAGAACGTGCACGAGCATCACATCCTCAGCCTCACCCGCGCCCCCGCCCGCATCGCGCCCGACACGGCGGCCGGCGCCGTCGCCATGACGCGCCGCATCATGGACGCGCTGGGCTACGTGGGCGTCATCGCCGTGGAGCTGTTCGTCGTCGAGGAGCGCGATTCCGCCGGCGCCCTGCGCGAGCGGCTCGTGGTCAACGAGATCGCCCCGCGTGTGCACAATTCCGGCCACTGGACCATCGACGGGGCGGTGACGTCCCAGTTCGAGCAGCACGTGCGCGCCATCTGCGGCTGGCCGCTGGGCTCCACCATGCGCCATGGCGACGTGGAGATGCGCAACCTGATCGGGGCGGACGTGCACCGCTGGCGCGACATTCTGGGCGAGACGGGCGCGTCGCTTCATCTCTACGGGAAGCATGAGGCGCGGCCGGGCCGCAAGATGGGGCATGTCACCCGGATCGTTGGGCGCTAGGGCTCGCTCACGCTGGACAGCGCTGGGCCAGTCTGCTATTTGCGCCCATCAACTGACAGGCGTGCTTGCGCGCCCCGTCAAGCCATTCACCTCGAACAGGCTGAGCCGCCGGCGCGACCCGGGCGAAGCCATTAGACAGGATCGACGCGTGCAAGTTCTCGTCCGCGACAACAATGTTGACCAGGCCCTCAAGGCCCTCAAGAAGAAGATGCAGCGCGAAGGCATCTTCCGTGAGATGAAGCTCCGCGGCCATTACGAGAAGCCGTCCGAGAAGCGCGCCCGCGAGAAGGCTGAAGCCGTTCGTCGCGCCCGCAAGCTCGCGCGCAAGAAGATGCAGCG
>JAQGJX010000106.1 GCA_028290405.1 Hyphomicrobiales bacterium | reverse complement strand
GTGGCGGCGGCCCCGATGGCCGCGCCCGTGGCGCCGCCGATGATCGCGCCGCCGGCGACGCGGTCCTGGGGCGTGTTGCAGGCGGCCAGCGGCAGGGCGGCGGCGATGGCGGCGGCGAAGAGAATCGGCTTCATGAGTTCCTCCAGGGACAGCGCGCGCGGCGCAGGAAAACACGATCGGACGCCGGCCGGGCGCCCGCGACGCAAGCGGGTCAGAAGGCGCGATCGGCAATCCAACGGCCAAGACCCGCTAAAGGTTCCGCCAACGCACACGCTGGCCTTTCCTTGACCCCGCGCCCGCGAATGCGTACGCCAGCCGTGCCAGTCGGCTGGACGGCCGCTTCCTTCGGGGAGAGGAAAGTCCGGGCTCCACGGAGAAACGGTGCCGGATAACGTCCGGCGGGGGCGACCCCAGGGAAAGCGCCACAGAGACCGAACCGCCCGCCACAGGGAGACCTGTCGGCAGGTAAGGGTGAAAAGGTGCGGTAAGAGCGCACCGCGCGGCCGGCGACGGGCGCGGCATGGCAAGCCCCACCGGGAGCAAGACCGAATAGGGACGACGCGGCGCCGCAAGGCGCCTGGCCCGCTCCGGGTCGTCGTCCGGGTTGGTTGCTTGAGGCGGTCGGCGACGACCGTCCCAGAGGAATGGCCGTCACGTCGCGTCGCGCAAGCGCCGCGGCCCTACAGAACCCGGCTTACAGGCCGACTGGCGCTTTCCTCAAACGCTATCAGGCGGAAAAAAACCCGCGTCGGCGAACGCCGCCCTGCCCTGGGGACCCGCGAACAGGCCCATGAACGCCCGCAGGGCCTCGCCGTCGCGCCCCGCGCCGGCCGTCGCTGCGCCATAGACCGTGGTCGCCTGCGCCTCCTCCGGCGCCCATGCGCCGATTTCGACGCCCTCGACAGGACCGATCTCGGTGGATTGGGTGAGGCCGAAGTCCGCGCGCCCGGCGGCGACTTCCGCCATGACGTTGTAGCCGCCCACGCGCAGGATGTTCTTGTCCGCCAGCGCCCCCAGCACGCCCATGCGCTCCAGCACGCGATGCAGGTGCTGGCCGGCCGTGCCGCCCCCCGCCGGATCGCCGCGCGAGAAGGCGCGCGCGTTCAGCAGCGCCGCCCGGAAGGCCTCCATGGTGGATATGTCCGGCGCAGCCTCGCCCTTGCGCACGCCGAGCGCGATGCGCGACGCCCCGAACGCCTGCGGGGGCGTGCGCAAAAGGCCCCGCTCCTCGAGAGTCCGCAGGGCGTCCATGGAGCCCACCACGACATCGACCGCCTCGCCGCCGCAAATGCGGTCGATGACCCGGCCGGACGTGTCGAAGCGCAGCTCGACGCCCGTTCCCGTCAGGTCATGAAAGGCCTGCGCCAGGGTCGTGAAGCCCTTGCGGGCCGCGCTGGCGCTCAAAATGGAAAGGCCGGCGCCATCCCCCAGCCGTGTTGTGTCCGACATGCGTCCTCCCGCGTTTTGGCGACGCTAGCATCTGCGCGGCGCGTTTGGAACGCGCGCTGTCAGCCAACGGGCCGCGGCGCGACGGCGCCCGGCGAGATGCGCCCGGCTTCGCGCTTGCGCAGCGACGCCTTCATGGCGCGGTGCAGATACGCCGCCATGGCCATCGTGGCGATCGCGCCAGCCGTGTAGGCGGTGTCGAACGCCACGCCATGCCAGCCGGCGCGATGCGCAATCTGGCCGACGGCGCTCAGCACCGCGCCGCTGCAGAACACCGCCAGCGAATCCCGGCCGACCAGCGACAGCAGCCGCCACACGTAAGGCAGATAGCGCGGCACGAGCCAGGTGAGCGATCTGGCCGCGTGCGCCAGCGCGAGGAATTGCAGGATGCGCAGCGGCCCCAGGTGGGTCTTGCTCCAGAGGAAATCCTCCAGCGCGCCGCGCTGCTCCAACTCCGGATGGGGCAGCCCCGCCAGCATGCACCCGAACGAAACAGCAAGGACGATCCACGCCAGAGGCGTGACGAAGCGCAGGCGCCCAAGCGCCTCGGCGAGCTGCGCGGGGCGCGAGGCCAGCAGGTAGCCGAGCGTGAACGCCAATTGCCAGGCGAAGGGATTGAAGGCCCAATGCCCGTCGCCGGTCCACAGGGGGATGTTGACCCGCGTGGCGAGCGCGACCGCGTAGGCCGTCAACGAGACCGCCAGCAGCAGCGGACGCGACATGCGGTCGAGCGCCAGCATCAGGGGCGTCCAGAGCGTCAGCACGAAGTACACGCTGAGAATGTCGAAGAAGCGCACGTGAAGCGTCAGTGTGAAAAGGCCCGCGAGGAAGCAGGACCAGTCGCTGCGCGCGAGGGCGACGTGGTTGTCGCTCAGGATCGCGGCGTCCTTCAGCACGTCGTGCGCGTACATGTAGAGCCCGACCAGCATGAGGCTGAAGGCGAGATGCCCGAGGTAGATCTTGCGCAGCCGCTCGACGACCGCCGGCCAGACCACTCTCGCCGGCCGGTGCGCGTAGCAGATGGCGGTGGTGCAGCCCGCGATGAACATCAGCAGTTCGGCGGAATCCGACCACGAGAACTGGCGGTGCGTCACGCGCCAGAAGCCGTTGTCGGGAATGTGGTTGATCATGATCTCGACGAGCGCGAAGCCGCGCCAGAAGTCGATGCTGTTGGGAGCGCGCATGCCGAGTCCTGGACCAGCGCGAGACGCGCATGGCTCAACCTAGGCCATAGGACGTTGACCGAGACTTAATGACGTTAGGTTAATTCGCCCCGAAAAAACAATGTTTTGGAGACGGTTGCAAGGGCTTGGCGAACCACGCGAAACCAGCGCGTGCGCGCTGGCGGCGGCGCACATGGCGCGCACAGGGCGATCAAGTTTTCGTGAGGCCGGCGGTCCTTCTCCCCCGCAGGGAAGAAGGGCCGCCGCAACGCGGTTCAGCGCGCGAACTTCTTGTACTTCAGCCGATGCGGAATCACGCTGTCGATGCCGAGGCGGCGCTTCTTGTCCTCCTCGTAATCGGCGAAATTGCCCTCGAACCATTCCACATGGCTGTCGCCCTCGAAGGCGAGCATGTGGGTGGCGATGCGGTCGAGGAAGAAGCGGTCATGGGAGATGATGACCGCGCAGCCGGCGAACTCCGTGAGCGCGTCTTCCAGCGCCCGAAGGGTTTCCACGTCGAGGTCGTTGGTGGGCTCGTCGAGCAGCAGCACGTTGGAGCCGCTCTTGAGCATCTTGGCCAAATGCACGCGGTTGCGCTCGCCGCCCGACAGCATGCCGACTTTCTTCTGCTGGTCCGGGCCCTTGAAGTTGAAGGCGCCGCAATAGGCGCGCGAATTGATCTCGCGCTTACCCAGGTAGATGATGTCGTTGCCGCCCGAGATTTCTTCCCAGACCGTCTTCTTGTCGTCCAGCGCGTCGCGCGACTGGTCGACGTAGCCAAGCTGCACGCTCTCCCCGATGGCGATCTTGCCGCCGTCCGGCTGCTCCTGCCCGGTGATCATGCGGAACAGCGTCGTCTTGCCGGCGCCGTTGGGGCCGATGACCCCCACGATGCCGCCCGGGGGCAGCTTGAACGACAGGTCGTCGATCAGCAGCTTGTCCTGGAAGCCCTTGGAGAGGTGGTCGAACTCGATGACGTTCTGGCCAAGGCGCTCGGCCACCGGAATGACGATCTGCGCCGTGGTGGGCGCGCGGTCGTTCTGCTTGGCGAGCAACTCGTCGTAGCGCTGGATACGCGCCTTCGACTTCGCCTGCCGGGCCTTGGGGGAGGAGGCGATCCACTCGCTTTCGGCCTCCAGCGCGCGCTGGCGAGCCTTGTCCTCGCTGGATTCCTGCGCGAGGCGCTTCTGCTTCTGGCTGAGCCAGGCGGTGTAATTGCCCTCGTAGGGAATGCCCCGGCCGCGATCCAGCTCCAGGATCCAGCTCGTCACGTTGTCGAGGAAGTAGCGGTCGTGGGTGACGATCAGGATGGCGCCCGGATACTGGCGCAAATGGCCTTCGAGCCAGTTCACCGTCTCGGCGTCGAGATGGTTGGTGGGTTCGTCGAGCAGCAGCAGTTCGGGCTTGTCGAGCAGCAGCTTGCAGAGCGCCACGCGGCGCTTTTCGCCGCCCGAGAGGCGGTCCACGGCCCAATCGTCCGGCGGGCAGCCCAGCGCTTCCATGGCCTGGTCGACCTGGCTGTCGAGGTCCCAGAGGCCCTGCGCCTCGATCTCGTCCTGCAGGTTCGTCATCTCGTCCGCCGTCTCGTCCGAATAGTTCATGGCGAGTTCGTTGTAGCGGTCGAGGATCGCCTTCTTGGCGGCGACGCCCAGCATGACGTTGCCGCGCACGTCGAGGCTCTCGTCGAGTTGCGGCTCCTGCGGCAGGTAGCCGACGCGCGCGCCGTCCGCCACCCACGCCTCGCCGTTATAATCCTTGTCCATCCCGGCCATGATCTTCAGCAGGGTGGACTTGCCCGAGCCGTTGACGCCGAGCACGCCGATCTTGGCGTCCGGGTAGAAGGACAGGTGCACGTTGTCGAGCACCGTCTTGCCGCCAGGCCACTTCTTGGTGAGGGCCTGCATATGATAGATGAACTGCCGCGCCATAGGCGTATGCGCCCCGAATGTGAGGGTGGAGAGGGTTGGCGGTCTTTTAGCGGCGCAGGGGCGCCGGGTCCAGAGAAATGGGGGTCAGCCCCCCACGCTCCCCCGGGTTCGGGCGGCCTCGTCCAGCTCCCCCGCCTGCGCCGCAAGGCGCACCGGCGTGTTGGCGGCGCCGAACAGGTCATAGCTGCGCCGCTCCACGATTTCGAAGAAGAAGCGCTCGTCGAACATCCGCGTGTAGATGTGGAAGAATTCGCCGCCCTTCGCCCGGTCGTACAGCACCCCCAGGCGCCGCATCCGCTCGATCAGCTCCGGCGCAAGGTCGAAGCGCGCCGACAGGTCGTCATAGTAATTGTCCGACACGTTGAGGAAGCGCACGCCCTTGGCGGCCGCCTGCTCCACGAAGGCGAACAGGTCGTTCGTGGCGAACGCGATCTGCTGCACGCCGCCCCCCGCGAACGTCTCCAGGAAGCGCGACACCGCCGTTGAGCCGCCGTCGCCGATGTTGACCGGGATGCGCACGCTACGGTCCGGCGAGCCGATGACGCGGCTGTAGAAGGCGCCGTAGGGATCGGCCAGCTCCACCTGAGGCTCGTCCACGAAGCCCAGCACGGCCTTGTAGAACGTGATCCAGGACAGGAATTCCGTCCGCCGCACCACGTTGGACAGATGGTCGACGGCGCTCAGCGGACCGGGATGCTCGGGGGCGTCCGTGAACACGAAGTCGCGGTCCCAATTGCTCGGCGCCCCGCCACCGCGGGTGCGCTCGGGCATGAAGTAGATGAGGCTGTTCTCGACGCCCGCCACTGCGGGGATCACCGCCTCGCCGGGGCCGACGCGGCCATGGTAGGTCGGCGCCCCCAGGGCGTTCGCGCGCTCCAGCGCCCGCGCCGGATCGTCAAAGCGCAGCGCCAGCGCGCACACCGACGTGCCGTGCACCAGATAGAACGAATGCGCGAACCCGTCCTGCTCGCGGTTGACCACGATGTTGACGCCGTTCTGCCGGTAGAGGTCCACGTCCTTCGAGCGGTGCCGCGCGACGCGGGCGAAGCCCAGCCCCTCCAGCAGCGCCACGAGGCGCGGGGATTCCGCCCCGCTGGCGGCGAACTCGATGAATTCGATGCCCGACACCGCCGGCGGCTTGGGGAGCGGCGCGCTGATGAGCGTGGGCGCGGCGCCTTCCGCCACGAGGGCCGCGTCCAGCCGCTCGCCGCACGCCTGCAGCGCCCGCATGCCGTCGCGGGCGATGACGTTGGCGGGCGCGCCGCGGAACTGGTCGTTGAAGATCTCCAGCGACAGCGGCCCGCGATAACCGGCCTTCACGGCCGCCTGCAGGAAGGCGTCGATGGGATAATCGCCCTGCCCGGGGAAACAGCGATGGTGCCGGGACAGCGACATCGGGTCCATCAGGATGGCGGGGGCGTCCGCCAATTGCACCAGGGCGATCTTGTCCGCCGGCAGGTCCGCGATGGGGGCGATCGGGTTGTCGCGCACGCAGATATGGTAGGAATCCAGCACCAATCCGAGGTTGGGCCGGTCGCCGAGGCGCACCACGTCCCACGCCTGCATCCAGTCGCGCACATGCCGCCCCCAGGCCAGCGCCTCGAAGCCGATGCGGAACCCGCGCTGGGCCGCCAGATCGGCGAGGTCCGCCAGGTCGCGCGCCGAGCGCTCCGGGTCGCCCAGCGACTCCTCGTGCACGTTGGAGCAGATGCACAGGAGATCGGCCCCAAGCTCCTCCATCAGGTCCAGCTTGCGCTGGGCGCGGTCGAAATTGCGCTGGCGCAGCGGCTCCGGCATGCCCTCGAAATCGCGCATGGGCTGCAGCGCCACGATGTCGAGCCCGAGGTCCAGGGCCCGCGCGCGCACGTCGCGCGGCTTGCCGCTGAAGAACGTGAGGTCGTTCTCGAAAATCTCCACCGCCCGGAAACCCGCGCGGGCCGCAGCCGCCAGCTTGACTTCAAGCGTGCCGCCCATGGTGACCGTGGCGATCGACCATCTGAGCATGCGTGTCCTCCCGGTGATGAATCGGCCGAACACTAGCCCAATCGCGCCCGCTTCGCGAGAAGCGATGGGGGCGGTAGGCGGCGCCGCGCATCCTCCCCGCTATGGCGCTCGGCGCGCCAGCGGTCTATCAAGGATCCAATCAACCAATGCGACGCGAGGAAACGACGCCATGCTGAAACCGGAGGACAACGAGAAGCTCACGCGCGTAGGACCCGGCACGCCCGGCGGCGATCTGTTTCGCCGCTACTGGATGCCCGCCGCCATGTCGAGCGAACTGCCCGAGAAGGACGGCGCGCCCCTGCGCGTGCGCCTGCTGGGCGAAGACCTCGTGGCCTACCGTGACACCAACGGCGACGTCGGCCTCGTGGACGCCTATTGCCCGCACCGCCGAGCGCCCCTGTTCTTCGGCCGCAACGAAGAGTGCGGCATCCGCTGCGTCTACCACGGCTGGAAGTTCGACCGGAACGGCGACTGCGTGGACATGCCCTCCGAGCCCGCCGGCACGCCGCTTCAGGCGCGCGTGAAGCTCAACGCCTACCCGTGCGTGGAGCGCGGCGGCATCGTGTGGAACTACATGGGGCCCAGGGACACGATGCCCGAGCCGCCGGACTATGAATGGATGCGCGCCCCCGCCACCCACCGGCACGTGTCGAAGACCTTCGAGGACTGCAACTACCTGCAGGCCATGGAGGGCGGGCTCGACACGGCGCATTCGTCCTTCGCGCACAACAACAAGCTCGGCGACAAGAACGAGATGCGCCTGCGGGACCGCTCGCCGCGCCTCGACGTGGAGCGCACCGACTACGGCTATTACTACACCTCGCACCGCAACCTCGGCGACGGGCGCGCGTATGTGCGCATCTACCACTTCGGCATGCCCTTCCAGCAGTTCCGCGGCGGCATCCATCTGTTCAGCGGCGAGAAGCGCGAGTACCCCGAGCTGAACGGGCACATCTGGGTCCCGATCGACGACACGACCACCTACGTCTACAACTGGGCCTGCGCGTACGACGAGCACGCCAAGTTCTCCGAGGAGAACATCATCGAGCGCGAGAGCTTCTACGGGCGCGGCCCGGACGAGGTGATCCCCGGCACGTTCAAACTCAAGGCCAACAAGTCGAACGACTATTTCATCGACCGCCAGGTGCAGAAGACCAGGACGTACACGGGCATCAAGGGCATCAACACCCAGGACTTCGCCCTGCAAGAGGGCATGGGCCCCATTGTGGACCGCTCGAAGGAGCACCTGGGCACGTCCGACAAGGCCATCGTGGCCATGCGCCGCATCATGCTGGAAGCCGTGCAGGACGTGATCGACGGCAAGCCGCCGCGCGGCCAGGACGCAAAGGCGCAAAGCGACATCCGCCCCTACGACGGCTTCATGAAAGTCGAGGACGACTGGCGCGAGGTGTTCGGCAAGGAAATCGTCGCCAAGTGGTGATCTGAAACACGACCCCGCCCCGGCCGCAACGAGCCGGGGCGCTTTTGCATCCAATGATTTCCGGGAGGAACAATGACGGCCCACGCGCTCGACTTCAGCATCGCGCTCTCCAACAACGAACGCACGCGCCCCATCATCGAAGGCCGCCATTCGCCGCAGGGAATCCGCTTCCTGCCGACCGTCGTGCATCCCTCCGAGATGTTCTGGCGCCAGTTGAAGTTCGCCGAGTTCGACGTGTCGGAGATGTCCATCTCCTCGCTGTTCATCGCCATGTCGAAGGGCGACACGCGCTTCGTCGGCCTGCCAATCTATACGGCGCGCATGTTCTTCCACACGCGCATCATGGTGCGCCGCGATTCCGGCATCGACAAGCCGGAGGACCTGAAGGGCAAGCGCATCGGGGTTCCCGAATACCAGCAGACCTCAGCCATCTGGTCGCGCGGAATCCTCCAGCACGAATGGGGCGTCCACGCGCGCGACATCGACTGGCACATGGAGCGCAATCCCGACAAGAGCCACGGCGGCTCCACGGGCTTCAAGGCGCCAGAAGGGGTGAACATCACCCAGATCCCGCTCTCCACCAACATCGGCGAGATGCTGCTGAAGGGCGAACTGGACGGCGCCCTGCTCTACCTCAACGAGCCCAACCTTGTGGACCGCAGCACGGCGGACATTTCCGAAGTATGCCGCCCCCTGTTTCCCGACCCCGTGGCGGAGTCGACCCGCTACTATAACAAGACGGGCGTCTACCCGATCAACCACGCCATGGTCATCAAGCGCGATCTGCACGAGAAATATCCATGGGCGGCGGTCAACATCTACCACGCCTTCATGAGCGCGAAGGCGGAGGTGGAGCGCACCGCCGAGAAGACCCTCAAGGATTACGTGGCCTGCGGGCTCGTGGAGCCTGCGGCGGGCAGGATGATGAAGGCCGACCCCAAGTCCTATGGCCTGCGCAACTCGCGCAAGGTGATCGAGACGATCTCGCAATTCGTCCACGAACAGGGCCTCACGGACCGCCGCGTCGGCGTGGACGAATTGTTCGCCCCTGCGACGCTGGATCTGTAAGGACCAAGCGTTGCGCGGGCCGCGGCTCTCTCCGTGCGTCATCCCGGCGAAGGCCGGGACCCACGGCGGGCCATGGAGCGCGCGGCCTGCCGTGCATGGTCGCGGTCGCGACCATGACCGCGCGCTCCAGTCTGCGCAGACTGAAGCCCGGCGCCCGATATCCATGATACGTTCCGGGCGACCGCCTTTCCGAGAGTAGACACGCAGCATGGCGACAGCCTCTCCCAAGCCGCCGATCCTGCGTTGCCTGTCGCATCGGAACTACGCGCTGTTCGAGGGCGGCCTGCTCCCGAACTACATGAGCGGCTGGATGCAGCGCGTCGGCGCGGGCTGGCTCGCCTGGGAGCTGTCCGGGTCGCCCGTTTGGCTCGGCGTCATCGCCGCGGCCGATCTTGCGCCCATGCTGGTGCTGGCGCCCATCGCGGGCGCTTGGACGGACCGGGTCAACCCGCTGCCGCTCATCCGGGTGGCGCAGGCGGGGCTGCTGCTGCAAGCGGTCCTCATGTCCGCCCTCACGCTGGCGGGCGCGATGACCATCGAGATCCTGTTCGGCCTGACGGTGTTCGCCGGGATCATCTTCCCGTTCCACTCGACCGCGCGGCAATCCCTCATCCCGGCCTGCGTGCCGCGCGAGGATTTCGCCTCCGCGATCGCGCTCGACTCCGCGTCCTTCCATTCCAACCGCTTCATCGGGCCCGCCATCGCGGCGTTCGTCATTCCCGTGTGGGGCGTGGCGGGGGCGTTCCTCGCGCACGTACTGGGCTCGGGCGTCTGCCTCGTGTCGCTCCTGCTGCTGCGCCTGCCGCCCCCCGACAGGGGCGACGCCAAGTCCCGCGCGCTCTTCGCCGACGTGGCGGAAGGCATGACGTATGCGGCGCGCCACGCAGGCCTGCGGCCCATCCTGCTGATGCTGGTCTTCGCCTCGCTCTCCGTGCGCCCGCTGCAGGACATGCTGCCGGGCTTTGCGGGCGCCGTCTTCAACGCCGGCCCCACGGGCCTCGCCTGGCTCACGTCCAGCATCGGCGCGGGCGCGATGTGCGGGGCGGTCTACATCGCGGCCCGCGGCGCCCTGTCGGGACTCACGCGCGTCTCCATGTGGGGCTATTTCGGCACCGCCGCCACGGCGCTGGGCTTCGTGTCGACCCAGAACCTGTGGGTCGGCGTGCTCTTTGCGGTGCTCACCGGGTTCAGCATCAACGTCATGTCGACGTCCATCCAGGCGCTGATGCAATTTTCCGTGGAGGACCGCATGCGCGGGCGCATCATGGCGCTTTACCTGCTCATCTTCCGCGGCATGCCGGCGCTGGGCGCGCTGGCCATCGGGTATCTGGCCGACAGCATCGGCCTGCAAGGCGCCTTCGCGATCGCCGCCGGCACGTGCCTTGTGTTCCTGCTGGTCGTGCTGCCCCGCGAAGGCCAGATTGCGCGCGCGCTGGAAAGTCCGCCGGGGCGCAAGCCCGGCCCCTAGTCCACGTGCAGCCAGTCCGGCTCCAACTCTCCGGCCTTGGCGGCCTTGCGCAGGTAATAGGACCAGAGCTTGCCGATGTGAAACTCGCGCATCTCGTGGCGGTTGATCTGCTCCATCTCGGCGTCCGTCAGCGGCAGCGGGGTCTTGCCGGCCTGCAACACCTGCATCTGCGCGCGGGCGTTCTCGTCGAAATGCACCGCGTCCACCAGCAGAGCGGGCACGCTTTCGGCCACCACCACCAGGCCGTGGGCGCGCATCAGCGCCGCGTGGTGCGGCCCCAGCGTGCGCGCCAGATGCTCGCCCTGCTCCTTCAGCTTGATGTGGCTGGGATCGGGGTCGGTCGGGATGCCGCTCGCCCAGCGCACCGCGCGGGCGCGCATGGGCGCAAGCCGCACGCCCTCCATCATGGTGAACCAGATGGCCAGCTCCATGTGCGAATGCACGATGGCGTTCACGTCCGGCCTCGCCCGGTAGATCTCCCCATGGATCGGCGTCTCGAAGGGCGGACGCAGCGGCCCGCCCTCCAGGGTATTGCCATCGAAGTCCACGAGGATCATGCGCTCCGGCGAGACGTCGGACCGCGGATCGGCGGCGGGCTGGATATAATACGCGTCCTGTCCGGGGACGCGCGCGCTGACGTGGCCCGAATAGTCGAGCAGGCCCTCCATCACCATGACCCGGGTGGCGATGGCGATCTCCAGCCTCAGGCGTTCGTGGGCGTTTGAACGCCCCGTCACGGCTTGGCGCCGGCGCTGGTGTTCTGCTCCACCGAGCCGATGATCTCGCCGAGCTTCTTGCGCACGGGCTCGGGCGCGGTGACGATCTCCGCCACGATCTTCTGCATTTCCGCACCCGAGACGGGCTCGATCTCGAAGTTCTCGCGCTTGGCGTCGTCGAGGAAGCGGGCGTCCTTCACCATGGCGTCGAACGCCGTCCGCAGCGCCTTCACGCGCTCCTCGGGCGCGCCGGGCGTCGTGAAGATCGGGCGGCCGATCGCGGTGGGCGCGGACAAGAGCCGCAGCACCGCCCGGTCCTCCTCGGTCTTCGCAAGATCCATCAGCAAGGGAACGTCCGGCAGGTCCGGCGCCTTTTGCAGGCCGATCTGCACGAGGATGTTGATCTTGCCGTCGCGCAGCCAGTCGGGCCGCGTCGCCTTCCAGGATTGCCAGGAGTTCGAGCCGCGCACCGCCACCTCGCCGCGCTCCAGCGCGAGGTTGATGTCGTTGCCGCCCGGATAGCCCAGGATGATCTTGAATTTGGTGCCCAGCAGCGCGTTCATCGCCTTGGGGTATTGCGACGAGGTGGAGCCCCCGGTGGCGCCCGCGGTCACTTCGCGCGCCATGGCGTCCTGCAGGGTCTTCACGCCGCTGGCCGCCCATGCGGCGGTGGTGTTGTTCTCGCGCGCCGGATTGCCGATGTAGACGAGCTTGGTCACGTCGAAGCGAATCTGCGGGTCGCCCAGCGCCTGCGCGATGGAGAGGGACTGGTCCCCGGTGCCCAGGATCGAGCCGTCCTTGGGGGCCACCGAATACATCCACGCGATGGCCGTGCGGCTGCCTCCGCCGGGCATGTTGCGCGGCACGATGGAGGGAGCGCCGGGAATGTGAGCGCCGAGGTGCCGGGCTACGAGGCGCGCGTAGAGGTCGTAGGTGCCGCCCGGCGAATAGCCGATCACCATGTCCATCTTGCGGTTCTGGTAGAAGGCCTCGACGGTTTGCGCGCACGCGCCCGGAGCCGCCGCGGGGACCGCCAGCGACAGCGCGGCCGCCAGTGCGGCCCGGCGCTTCAGACGCCACGATGACATATGCATCCCGTTTCCCCTCTCGCCGCGTCCCTTGCGCCCGCTCATAGGCGGGCGTCCGCGCGGTGGCAAGCGAGCCCCGCCGGCGAGCCCGCGTGCGCCGCGCCCTTCAGCGTAATACGAGCGGGCGCCGGGCGGCAAACCTGCGCCGTGCGCCCGGCCGCAAACGGCGCTTGATTCACAGCGCCGCTGTGGCAGCATGGCGTCGCTTGAAAGCGCGGCACGAAACGGCGCGGGGGAGGCAGGCGAGCGGGCGCGCCTCAAGCGCAGGCGGTTTGGAAACGCCGTGGCGCCGGCCGATTGCGGCGCCGTGCAACCTTGATGGCGCGCTCTGGAGATCTTCGTTTCATGCTGACCACAGTCGAAACCCGGCGGACCGGCGCCGTCACCCGCGAAGACCTTCTGGCGCGCGCCGAAAGCCTCATCCCCGCTCTGCGCGAAAGGGCGGAGGCGGGCGAGAAGGCCGGCAAGTGCCCTGACGAGACCGTGCGCGACTACGTGGCCAACGACCTGTTGCGCGTCTGCCAGCCCTCGCGCTACGGCGGCTTCGACATGGGCTACGACGTGCTGTGCGAAATCATCCAGACGCTGGCGCGCGGCGACGGCTCGCAGGCGTGGACCTACATGGTGCTGGCCGACAACCCCCTGAAGCTGGCCGCCTACGAGATCGCCGCGCAGGACGACGTGTGGAAAGAGGACGACACGAAGCGCCTCACGGTGGCGGTGTCGCCGGTCGGCCGCGCGCGCGCCGTGGACGGCGGCGTTGTGTGGAACGGCGAGCACGGCTTCTGCAGCGGCGTCGACCATGCGGACTGGGTGATGTGCGGCGGGTTCGAATACGACGAGGCCGGCAGGAAAGGCCGCGGCCTTTCGGTCGTGGTGCCCAAGAGCGACATCGAGGTGATCGACGACTGGCGCGTGATCGGCCTGGCGGGCACGGGCAGCAAGAGCTTCAAGGTGAAGGACGTCTTCGTTCCCGCCCACCGCATTCTCGACAAGGCAGCCAACGACGCGGGCCGCGGCCCCGGAACGCTGTATTACACGGCGCCCGTCACCCGCCTGCCGCGCGGCGGCGTGTCCGCCGTCACCTATACGGCGGTGGTCGTGGGCGTCGCGCAGGGCTTTCTGGAGGAATTCCTCAAGATCACCGGCCCGCGCAAGTCGCGCAACGGCGCGGTGGCGGCCCATGGCGCCATCCAGGCCAGCGTCGGTCTGGCGTCGGCGGAGATCGAGGCCGCCGAGCGCATGTATCTGGGCGCGGTGCGCGAGACCATGCAGGTGCTGGAGCGCGGCGAGACGTGCAGCGAGCAGATGCAGGTGCAGGGCAAGCGCAACGCTTGCTACGCGGCGCAATTGTGCCTGCAGGCCGTGCAGCGGCTCTTCAACATCGCGGGCGGGCGTGCGCTTTATGTCGACTCGCCCCTCCAGCGCATGTTCCGCGACTGCTTCGCGGCTGCGGCCCATCATTCGCTGGTGTGGGAGACGGCGGCGGCCGACTACGGCCGCTGGGCGCTCGGCCAACCCCGGGACGGCAAATGAGCGACGGCGTTGCGCGCGACGGACTGAAAGCCGGCGATCTCGTCGTGGTGACGGGCGGCGGCGGCGGCTTCGGCCGCGCCCTCTCGCTCCGCTTCGCCCGCGACGGCGCGAAGGTCGCCGTGTGGGAGGTGAACCGGGACTCCGGGGAGGAGACCGCCCGGCAGGTGCGCGAGGCGGGCGGGGAGGCGCGCTTCTTCCCCGTGGACCTGTCGCAGCCGGCCGAGATCGAAGCCGCCGCGGCCGCCGTGCTGGACGCATACGGCGCGCCCTATTGCGTCATCAACAACGCCAGCATCTACCCGCGCGCCAGCGTTCTGGACATGAGCGGCGAGACGTTCGAGCGCACCCTGCGGGTCAACGTCACCGCGCCGTTTCTGGTCGTGAAGGCGTTCGGGCGGGCGATGATCGCGCAGCGGCGCGGCGTCGTCATCAACATCTCGTCCACCATCGCCATGCAGGGCGCGGCGGGCGGCGCGAACTATGCGTCCAGCAAGGGCGCGCTCCTCAGCTTCACCAAGTCCCTCGCGCTGGAATGGGCGCAGCACAACATCCGCTGCAACTCCATCCTGCCAGGCGTGGCGTTCACCGCGCAGCCGCTCGAGGCCACGAGCGCGGAGGAATTGCTGGAGCGCGGGCGCCGGACCATTCCGCTTGGCCGCGTCGGCTACCCGGACGACGTCGCGGGGCTGGCGGCTTTTCTCGCCAGCGCCGACGCCGCCTACATGACCGGACAGGGCCTCGCGATGAACGGCGGGCGCGTGTTCGTGCCCTGAGGTGCGCGCAGCGCGATGGACACGCGCGGCATGTTGCTGGAGGATAGGGCGAAACGGGAGACGGAGCGCATCATGAAAGAGTGGATGAAGATCATTCCCGCCGAGGAACGCAAGGCTTACGAGCAGGGCGGGTTCATGGGCGCGGGCGAGATCGGCGAGCGCACGGCGCTGGTCGTGGTGGACGTGACCTACGGGTTCACGGGCTCCAAGGGCAAGACGCTCGAGGAAGCCATCGCGGAGTTCGGCCCCGCGTGCGGGCCCGTGTCGTGGGAGACGATGCCGCGCATCGCGCAGCTCATCGCCATGTTCCGCGAACTGGGCCGCCCGGTGGTCTACACGCGCAGCCATCCCTACGACACGCAGTTCGCCGGCAAGGCCACCAAGAGCAAGCGGGTCACCAACGTGATCCCGCCGCGCTTCAACGATTTCCCCGAGGAGATCACGCCGCGCGACGGCGAATGGGTGCTGGAGAAGACCAAGGCCAGCGCCTTCTTCCAGACGCCGCTGGCGAGCTATCTGGTGCAGAAGAAAATCGACACCGTCATCATGTGCGGCGTCTCCACCTCAGGCTGCGTGCGCGCCTCGGTGGTGGATTCGTTCTCGAACGGCTTCAACACGTTCGTGGTGGACGATTGCTGCTTCGACCGCTCGAACTTCGCCCATTGCGCGAACCTGTTCGACATGAACGCCAAGTACGGCACCGTGGTCTCGCTGGACGAACTCGAAGCGCAGATGCTCGGCCCGCAGATGACGCGCCCGCAGGCCTAGGCGAGCGACACGCGTTCCCTCCCCTCAAGAGGGAGCGCGCCCGGCCCGGCTAATCGATCGCCCAATCGGCGGGGATGAAGCCTTTGGCGCGGCCCCGGCCGACGTAATACGTCCACAGCTTGCTGATGTGCGGCGCGCGCTTGAAGGCGCGGGCGAACGCGTCCATGTCGGCGTCCGTCAGCGGCAGCACGCGGCCCAGCGCCGCCGCGTGGTACATGGTGACCGCGTTCTCCACGAAGTGCACGGAATCGATCAGCACAGCCCGCACGGACTCGGCGACCACCACCTGCCCGTGGGCGCGGATCTGCAGCGCGTGATGGGGGCCCAGCGTATCGGCCACCGCGCGTCCCAGGCCCGAATCGCTGACGTGCGAAGGATCTGGATGCACCGGAATGCCGCTGCGCCAACGGATCGCGTGGTTCTTGATCGGCGTCAGGCTCGCGCCCTCCACCAGCGTGAACACGTTGGTGAGGTCGTGATGAAAGTGCGCCACCGAGTTCACGTCCGGCCGCGCGCGCAGGATTTCGCCATGCAGGAAGACTTCCGCTGGCGGCCGCATGCCCTGGCGGCCGCGCAGCACCTTGCCGTCGAAATCGCACACCAGCAGGTCGTCGGGCGACAGGCCCGCGCGGCTGACGTCGATGGGCTGCACGAGGAACGTGTCGCCGCCCGGCAGGCGCGCGCTCACGTGGCCGCTGTAGCCCATCAGGCCTTCGTCGTTGAGAAGCAGCGTGCAGGCGGCGACTTCCTGCCGCAATTGGTCTTCAGCCCCGGACATGCGCGCGTCTCCCGATGTTTGAAGACGTTCCTTCGCGCAAGGCGCGCCGCAAGTCCAGCGGCGCCGCAAGCCCGGACCTAGGAAGCCCGCCCCGTCACGGCGTTCCTCAGCTTCTTGAAACGCGTGGACCAGCGGTGGCGCCGCTGCTCGCTGTCCACCACGTTCTGGTCGGTCACCCAGTTGAGCTGGATCGCGCGGCGCGGGCCATCATGGGAGTGGTGGCCGTGCCAGGAGGTATCGGAGCGGCGGAACACCAGCAGCGTGCCCGCATAGGGGGGCGTCTCGGCGGCGTAATCCTCGAGATCGTCGCCCGACCGCAGGATGCGCAGCCGCCCGCCGTCGGCTTCCCACGCTTCGTTGAGGTACAAAAGCACGGTGATGATCTTGGTGCGGGAATCCGTATGGATCTCGCCGTCGGTCGGGCGCACGTAGCCGCGCACCGTGTACATGGTGGGGCGGCCCGTGAGGTCGATCCCGAACTTGCGCTCGATGGCGGCGCGAAACTGCGGCCCGTCCAGCTCCGCCATCAGGCCCGCGAACGCGCCGCGAATCTCAAGCTCGCTCGGCGGATGCGATCCCGCCCCGGGAGTTTTGGGGAAATCCGCCGAGATGGCCGGGAAGGCCTCCGGCCGCACGAAGTTTTCCACGATGACATAGTCGTAGGGGTCGCGCGCGAGAGGCGTGCGCTCCAGCGCTTCGAAATCAACATAAGTCATTGCGATCAACCCGGCGGGCCAGCCCATGGAATGGCGCAGACCATGGCGGAGCGCCGCCCCATTTGCAACCGGCGCTGGCGCTCGGTCGCGCTTGGCCGTAAGGTTAAGGTCGAGTTAAAGCGTGGCTCGCCGGAGCGCGTGCGCTGTGGACAAGTTCTTTGTTGCGTCGTTGATCGCGCTATCGGGCCTTCTTCAGGCTGGCGGCTTCGCGCGCGCCGACGCCTTCCTGGAGGCGCCCGGCTCCGGCAAGGTCATCGTCACGGGCGGCTTCGAGAGTTCGAGCGCCTATGTGGACGCCGCCGGGGACCGCCAGCCGGTCGCCGCCTACCGCAAGTTCACCCTGCGGGCGCGCACGGAATACGGCGTCTCTGAAAGGCTCACCCTCATCGGGGGGCTTGAGGCCGGCGCGGTGCGCACGCCCGACGCCAGCCTGCAGGGCGCGGGCGCCGTCGGCACGCGGGCGCTGATGTTCAAGCGCGAATCCCTTGTGATCTCGGCGGTGACGCTGGTGACCGCAGGCAAGGGGCTCGACGCGACCGCGTATGGAACGGACGGCGCCAACGCCGACATGCGCATGGAGGCGGGCTATTCCTTCAAGGCCTTGGGAACGGACGCTTTCGCGACGCTCTCCGCCGGCACGCTGATGGCGACCGGCGGCGGTCGCGAGCGCAGGATCGACGCGACGCTGGGCGCGCGCCCGCGCGCGGACGTTCTGGTCTTGCTGCAAACCTTCAGCCGCTTCACCCAGCGCCCCGTGGCGGTCGCCGCCAAAGGCAGGCGCGCCGCAGCGCTCGGGCAGGAGCACGGTTCTGCCCACAAGGCGCAGGCCAGCGTGGTGTGGGACGTTCTCGCCAATTGGTCCGTGCAGGCGGGCGTGTTCGCGACGCTGCTTGCGCGCAACGAACGCCTGCAGCGCGGGATCTTCGCCGCGCTGTGGCGCCGTTTCTAGCTCACGGGTTCAGCGAGTAGCGCGCCGCCAGCGCCTGCGCGGCGCGCATGTCGCCAATGGTGAAGGGCGCGTTCTGCGCCTCCATGGCGGCGTGCAGGGCGTCCGCGATCCGCGATTGCTTGACCAGCGGCCCGATCGCCTGCAGCGGCAGCGCGCCCGCCAGCGCCTGGTCGAACGCGCCGCGCTCGTCCGGCGCGCCGCCCGTCTGCAAGGCGAGCGCGAAGGCCAGCGCGGCGGGGCGCTGCGTCTGCGGGCGCGCCAGCCGGTAGGCGGTGACGAACTGCTCGACCTGGCGCGGGGTGCGGCCCGCCAGGGGCGCGAGCTTCTCCAGCAGCGTGAGTTCGTCGGCGGGGAGCGATGGGTCCAGCACGGGGCCGAACGTGTCGGGCGCGGGCGCCGCAGGCGCTTGCGCCCCCAGCAGGCTGCGCACCAGGCGGGCGTAATCGGCCGGCG
>JAQGJX010000101.1 GCA_028290405.1 Hyphomicrobiales bacterium | reverse complement strand
GCCGCCGGAGGCGGAGCCGCCCGTTTCCATCGAACCCGCGCCGGCCGCCCCCGCAGAACCCGAGGTTCCGCCCGCCGCTCCGGCGTCCTGGTGGCGGCGTCTGAAGGACGGGCTGGCGCGCTCGTCGTCGTCCATCGGGCAGGGCATTTCGGACATTTTCACCAAGCGCAAGCTCGACGCGGGCACGCTTGAGGAGCTGGAGGACGTGCTGATCCGCGCCGACCTCGGCGTGGTGACGGCGACCCGGATCGCCGAGGCGGTCGGCAAGGGGCGGTACGACAAGGCGATCGACCCCGCCGAGGTCACGGCCATCCTGGCGCAGGAGGTCGAGAAGGCGCTGGCGCCCGTCGCGCGCCCGCTGGAGATCGACGCGAGCCGCAAGCCGTTCGTGATTCTCGTGGTGGGCGTCAACGGTTCGGGCAAGACGACGACCATCGGCAAGCTCGCCTCCAAGCTCACGCGCGAGGGCCGCCGGGTGACGCTGGCGGCGGGCGACACGTTCCGCGCCGCGGCGGTGTCGCAATTGCAGATCTGGGGCGAGCGCATCGGCGCGCCCGTGGTGGCGCGCGGGCAGGGGGCGGACGCCGCCGGGCTGGCGTTCGACGCCATCCAGGAGGCCCGCGAGGACGGGACCGACGTGCTCATCATGGACACCGCCGGGCGGCTGCAGAACCGCACGGAGCTGATGGCCGAGCTGGAGAAGATCGTGCGCGTGATGCGCAAGGTGGACGCCGCCGCCCCCCATGCGGTGCTGCTGGTGATCGACGCCACCGTGGGGCAGAACGCGCTCTCGCAGGTGGAGATCTTCGGCCGCGTGGCGGGCGTCACCGGTCTGGTGATGACGAAGCTCGACGGCACGGCGCGCGGCGGCATCCTCGTGGCGATCGCCGAGAAATACGGCCTGCCGGTGCATTTCATCGGCGTGGGCGAAGGCGTAGACGATCTGGAGCCGTTCGAGGCGAGGGATTTCGCCCGCGCCATCGCCGGGCTGGACGCTTGAGGTTCAAGGGAGAGACCATGACCACCGACAACGGCGCCGGCCCCAGCGCAAGAAGCCCTCGCCCGAAGCAGAACCCGATGTTGAAGCTCGTGCTCGAGATGGGCCCGCTGGTGGCGTTCTTCCTCACCAACTACAAGTTCGGCATCTTCCCCGCCACTGGCGTGCTGATGGCCTGCGTGGTGGCGGCGCTGATCGCCTCGTGGATACTCACGCGCCACCTGCCGGTCATGCCGGTGGTGACCTGCGTGGCGGTGGTGGTGTTCGGCGCCCTGACGTTCTTTTTCCAGGACGAGCTTTTCATCAAGCTCAAGCCCACCATCGTCAACGCGCTGTTCGGCACGGTGCTGCTGGGCGCGCTGGCCTTCGGCAAGCCGCTGCTGCCCGTGGTGCTCGACAGCGTGATGCGGCTCACCGAGGAGGGGTGGCGCAAGCTCACCCTGCGTTGGGGCCTGTTCTTCTTCGTGCTCGCGGCGGTGAACGAAGTGGTGTGGCGCACGCAGACGACGGACTTCTGGGTGTCGTTCAAGGCTTTCGGCATCATGCCGCTGACCATCGTCTTCGCCCTCGCGCAGGTGCCGCTGCTGCTCAGGCACGAACTGAAAAGCGACGAGGCGAACGATAGCCATTGGTGACCGCTGCGGCGCTGGCGTATAAGCTTATCAGGAAACATGAGATCGCCGCCCGGCGACGCTGTCTGTGAGGAAACATGAAAGTCGGACTTTTCGATCACGTCGACCGCTCGGACCGCCCCTTCGCGACGCAACTCGACGAGCGCATCGAATTCGCGCAGGCCGCCGACGAAGCCGGCATGTACTGCCTGCACATCGCCGAACATCACGCCTCGCCGCTGAACATGGTGCCGGCGCCGGGCGTGTACCTGGGCGCCATCGCGCGCGCCACCAAGCGCATGCGCATGGGTCCGCTGGGCTACCTGCTGCCGCTGTATTCGCCGCTGCGGCTGGCGGAAGAAATCTGCATGCTCGACCACATGAGCCGGGGCCGCCTTGAAATCGGCATCGGGCGCGGCGTGTCGCCGTTCGAGCTTGGCTACCATAAGGTGAAGCACGAAGACTCGCGCGTCATCTTCGAGGACGCGTTCCGCTGCCTGACGGCGGCGCTGGGCAGCGACAAGTTCACGTACGAGAGCGATCTCTACAGCTACAAGGACGTGCCGATGCCGCTGCGTCCGCTGCAGCGTCCCGGTCCCGCGTTCTGGTATCCGTCCTCCAACGAGGTCGGGTCAACGTGGGCTGGCGAGCAGGGCATGCACTTCGCCACCAACGGCCCGACCACGCGGGCGCGCGCGAACATCGCGGCCTTCAAGGCGGCGCTGGAGAAGCGCGGCGGCGCGGCGCAGCCGAAGGCGGAATTCCCCGGCGGCGCGGCCATCGGGGTGAGCCGCCAACTGGTGATCGCCGACACCGACGAGGAGGCGATGCGCATCGCGCAGCCGGCCTCCGAGCACCACCACGCCAACCTCACCTACCTGCTGCGCGTGCACGCGCAGAGCGACCTGGTGAAGCGCCTCAACATCCCCGCCGCCGCCACCTTCGAGGAGGGCGTGCGCGAGGGCACGATCATCGCCGGTTCGCCCCGCACGGTGCTGGAGAAGATCGCCGCCCAGAAGGAGGCGCTGGGGATCAATTACCTCATCGCCTACATGTTCTTCGGCACGATGAGCCTGCCGGACGCGCTGCGCTCGCTGTCTTTGTTCCGCAGCGAAGTGCTGCCGCACGTGGAGAAGATGTAGAGACGAAGGCCGCGCCCTTGTCCCGCACTGGGAAAAGGGCGCGCCGTCGCCGCGTCACTTCGTCTTCTGGCCTTCTTCGCCGTAGGTGAACGCCGTCGCTTCGGTTTCGAACGCCCGCACGCTCGGGGCCTTGCCGGGCAGGCCGAGCTCCTCCCAGCGGGCCGCCACCTTCTCGTAGGTGGACTGGCGCAGCGTCGTGCGCGCCGAGAACACCGGCAGGTAGCGGTGGTCCTTGCAGGCGTTGATGAGCACCTTGGAGCCGTAGGGGCGCTTCTCGGGCGGGTTCTGCGAAGGGTCGAGCGGCGTGCTCCACGTGTTGCGCAGGATGTCCATGTCGTCGATGGGGTTGCAGCGGCTGCCCATGGCCCACAGCACCTGGTCCATGTCGGTGGGGTCCACGTCCTCGTCCACCGCGATGATGAACTTGGTGTAGTAGGCGCCGCCCGGCACGTTCGCCGCCAGCGCCAGCGCCTGCGCGGCGTGGCCCGCATAGCGCTGCTGCAGGGAGATGATCGTCATGCCGAAGCCGCCCGCGGCCGCCGGATGCGAGTAGACCCCCGTGATTCCCAGCACGCCGAGCTTGTCGAAATCGTCCCAGATCTTCGCCGCGCGCAGGATCGAGAAGAACCCGCTCTGCTCGCAGGAGGGATAATCGGCCATCAGCGCGTTGGTGAGGATGGGATTGGTGCGGTAGTGGATGGCGGTGATCTCCACCAGCGGACAGGCGTCCTCCGGCTTGCCGTAATAGCCGGTGAACTCGCCGAACGGGCCTTCTGGGGCCAGCGCGTTGGGGCGGATGACGCCTTCGATCACCAGCTCCGCGTTGGCGGGAATGAGCATCTGGGTGGTCTTGCCGCGCACCACGGGAATCGGCTCGCCCTTGATGCCGCCGGCGTATTCATACTCCGACACCGTCTTGGGGAAGCTCTGCGAGCCGACCAGCATGAACAGCGGGTCGATGCCCCACGCCGCCGCGACCTCCAGCGACTCGCCGCGCTCCCACGCCTTCTGGATATGCAGGCGCGCGTCCTTGCCGGGCGAGAGATACAGGCCGCAGTGCTTCTTGCCCTGCTGCATCATCCGGTAGGTGCCGATGTTGAAATAGCCCGTCACCGGATCCTTGGTGATGACCGCGTCGCAGGTGCCGGCGTACCGGCCGCCGTCGCGCGGCCAGTGCTTGGGGATCGGCAGAAGGTCAAGGTCGATGTCGTCGCCGTAGAGCGAATTCTCGTAGATCGGCGCGTCCTTCTGCTCCACTTCGCGGGGCAGCGTGCGCTGTTTCAGCTTGTCCTTGGTGCGGCGGATGAGCTCCACCGTCGGGGTGTCGGGATCTTCCTCCAGCGACACCGCGATGCGCCGCACGCTGGGCCCGAAAGGCGACCAGAGCTGGCGCGCCCCGATGGGGTTCTTCTCGAAGCCCACCACGTTGGTGAACAGGGCCGCCGGGGAGGGCTTTTGCTTGGCGAGCAGATACGAGACCGCGCTCATCTCCTCGTCGCGGTCCACGGGCGCGTCGATGCGCACGAGCTCGCCGATCTCGTCCATGCGCGCGAGCCATTCGCGCAGATCCTGGATGGGGCCCTTCACTGTGTTGGGGCTGTTGTCGTCCATGGCGCTTTCTCCCTGTGCGGGCGTCCGCGCCCGGTCATGGGTGGTCTATGCCATGACGACGCCAGCGTGAAAAGCGATTGGGACGCGTGCGTCAGCCGTCATGGCGGACTGACCCCAGGCCGGCCCGGCCACTTTCCCGGGGCGTCCGCGGCTCTCTCCGCCGTCATCCTCGGATGGCGAGGACCCATTGCGGGCCGCGATCGACCCCGCGGCCTTACTCGGCTGTCCCCGGCGCGACCCCCAGGGCGCTTCGTGCTTCGAAAATAAAGCGCGCCCTAGTTGAAATACTTGCGCGCCCGCTGCTTCAGGTGGTCGGGCACGGCGAAGAGGTCGTCGATGGTCTTCTTCAGCTCCGCGGGGCTCACCGGTTGCAGGTCGATGTCGACCGCCGCCGCTTCCTTGCGGAACTCCGGATCGTCCATCATCTTCACGAAGGCCGCGCGCAGCGCCTCCACCCGCTCCATGGGAACGCCCGGAGCGACCGCGAACGGGTGGCCGAGGCGGTTGCCGGCGGTCACCACGCGGGCCACCTGCCTGTTTTCCGGGTCGGTGATGAGATCGTCGAGATGGGGCACGCCCGGCAGGTCGTCCTGCTTGGGGCCTGAATAGACCAGCACGTTGATCTTGCCGTCGCGCAGCCAGTCCGGCTTGCTGGACTTGATGCTCGACCAGGAATTGTTGCGCGCCTCCACCTCGCCGCGCTCGATGGCGAGGTTGAGCGCGCCCGAGCCCGGATAGCCGGTCACCATCTTGAACCTCGTGCCCAGCATCTCGTTCATCATCAGCGGGTACATGTAGGTGATGCCCGACGCCCCGTTGGACCCTGCGATCACTTCGCGTTTCTTCAGGTCTTCGATGCTGGCGACGCCGCTTGCGCGCCATGCCAGCATGGTCTCGACGGTGGCCGCCAGGGACCCGATCCATTGCAGCTCGCGCGCGTCGAACTGCACGCCCTCCTTGCCGACGGCCTGATAGGTCGGCAGCCCGTTCTGGATGAGGCCCACGACGGTGCCGTCCTTGGGGCCGACCTTGAACATGTAATTGGCCATCACGAGGCCCGTGGCGCCCGTCATGTTCTGGGGAATGGGCGTGGGGCGGCCGGGGATGTACTTGACCATGTGGCGCGCCACGAGCCGCAGGTGCAGGTCGTATCCGCCGCCGGCGCTGACGCCCACGAGGAAGTTGACGTTCTTGCCCTTGTAGAAGTCCTCGACCGGATCGGCGCTGGCGGAAAGCGGCGCCGCCAGCGCGGCCGCCACACAGGCTGCGAGGCGAAGAGTGCTGGCGCGGGACATGTTTCCTCCGGATCGACGATCTTTGTTGCGTCTTTTCGACCATGAAACGCCAGCGCGCGCAAGGCGACGGGCGGCGCGCTTTCCCCGCGCGGGCGAACGCGCTATCGCTGCGCACGCCGGTTGCGACGCGGAGCGAGACGATGAAGGCCGCGCCCCAGGATGCATCTGAAGCAGGCTCGCGCCCGTCCCCGGCGGACGAGGGCGCCGCGCCCCTGCATCTTGCGGCGGCCCCCAAGGATCGCTCGCTGCTCTACGCCATCGGCGACGTGCACGGCATGGCCGACCTTATGGACGCGTTGATCGCCTGCATCGAGAGCGACGCGGAGGAGATCGGCCAGCCCGCCACGCTGGTGTTCCTTGGCGACCTCATCAACCGGGGCCCGGCGAGCCGGCGCGTGGTGGAACGGTTGCTGGCGGGGCCCCGGCGCCCGGGCGACCGATGGATCGTGCTGCGCGGCAACCACGAACAGTCCTTGCTGGAGGGGTTGCAGGACAGCGCGGCCTTCCAGCGCTTTCTCGCCAAGGGCGGCGTCGAGACGCTGCGCTCCTATGGCGTGCCCGCCAACCGCATGAGCCTTGAGAGCGCGCGCGCCGCCCTGCCGCCGGACCATCTTGAGTTCATCGCGCGCCTGCCGCTGACGTACCGGCGCGCGGGCTGGCTCTTCGTCCATGCGGGCGTAGAGCCCGGCAAGCCCATGGAGGCGCAGGCGCCCGAAAAGCTGCTGACCATCCGCAAGCGGTTCCAGAGCGGCGCCGCGCGGCTGCCGTTCACGGTGGTGCACGGCCACGTGCCCTCGAACGGCGCGCCCGTGGTGGCGCGCGGGCGCATCGGGATCGACACCGGGGCGGTGACGACAGGGGTGCTGACGGCGGTGGCGCTGGAGAAAAAGCGCAAGCCGCGTTTTCTTCGCGTGGAGGCCCATCGGGGCAAACGGGTCAAGGCCGTGCGCCGCAAGGGGCCATGACGGGCGAAGCGCGATTGTCGCAATTCTGGTATAGGCGGTCATCGTCTTGCAATTGGACGGTTTCATGAACGATGTGGCGGCGCCGGCGGACGACCAGAGCCTTGCGGGGCGAAGCGGGCGCGAGATCGAGGTGAAGCTCGAGGGGCCGCCGGGGGTCCTTGCGGCCGTGTTCGCCCATGAGGCGCTCGCGGGGATCGTGGCGCGTCCACGCGCGCAGCGCCTCGTCACCACCTATTTCGATACGCCCGACGACGCTCTTGAGCGCGCCGGCATGGCGCTGCGGGTGCGGCGCAACGGCGCCCGGCTCGTGCTGACGCTCAAGTGGATCCCTGAGGGTGCGGCCGGCTCCGAGGGCCTTTTTTCGCGCGGCGAAGCCGAGGCGAAACTCCCCGGAGAGCCCGCCGACGTCCTTGGTGCCGTGGGGCGGCTTGGATTGGCGTGCGAGCTGATGGTGCGCGAGGCGCTCGGCGAGGGCGCGTTGGCGCCGCGCTTCGAGACCCGCGTGAAGCGCCGCATCGGGACCCTTGCGCTTGCGGGCGGCGGCGCCGTGGAGGTCGCGCTGGACGAAGGCGAGATCGTCGCCGGCGACCGCCGCATGCCTCTGCACGAATGCGAGCTTGAGCTGAAGGGCGGGTCGCCCGCCGGCCTCTTCAACCTGGCGGCGCGGCTCACGGACGCCGGCCTGTGGATCTCCCCAGAGGCGAAGTCCGCCCGCGGGTATCGTCTCGCTCGCGACGAGCGGCCCGCGACGGTCCGCGCCATCCATCCCTCGTTGGCCCCAGGGGCGACGGGGGAGGACATGGCGGGTGCGGTCGTGGACGCCACGCTGCGGCAGTTTCTGGGCAATTGGCCCGCGCTGCGCGACTCCCGGGCGCCCGAATCCGTCCACCAGATACGCGTCGCGCTGCGCCGCCTGCGATCAGGGCTGGCGCTGTTCGAGCGAGCCTGGCCGGGCGGAGGCTTCGAGCCGTTCCGCGCCGAAGCCAAGCGCATCGCCAGCGCCCTCGGGCCGGCGCGCGAGCTCGACGTGTTCCAGTCCCTGGTGGAGGACGGCCCGCTCACCGCGCTGCCGCGGGACGCGAGTTTCGACGCGCTGCTGGGCGCCGCCGCGGCCCGCCAGGCGGACGCCTACGGACGCGCGCGCGACCTTATGGACGATCCCGCCACGTCCCGCTTCGTGCTGCATCTGCAGGCCTTCGTGGCGAGCCGGGGCTGGCGCAACGGGCTCAGCGCACCGGACCTCGCTCAATTGGGCGAAAGCGCGCGCCGCTTCGGCTGCGAGGCGCTGGACAGGCTGGACCGGCGCGCCCGCAAGCGCGGCAAGGGGCTCGTGGACCTCGCGCCCGAGCAGCGCCACGACGTGCGCATCGCGCTCAAGAACTTGCGCTACGCGGGCGATTTCTGCGCGTGCCTGTTCGACGATTCCCGCGGGGCCAAGAGGTTCGCCCAGACGGTCGGCGCCTTGCAGGACGCGCTGGGCGCCTACAACGATTCGGTCGTCGCGCAGCAGACCATCGCGGCGCTGGAGGAGGACGCCGGGCCGGCGGCCGCGCGAGCCGCAGGGGCCGTGCTGGGCTGGTGCGCCCATGGCGCCCGCAAGGCCGACGACGATCTTGGCGCCGCGTGGCGCGCGTACCGCAAGGCGCGCCGGTTCTGGCGCTAGGGATGTCGCCAATCCTTTGACTGGGCACGCCGGGCCGGTTACGCACGCGTCCGGAGGACTGGCATGCGTGAGAGTGTGAACACGGACGTTCTGATCGCCGGGGCGGGGCCGTGCGGCCTGATGCTGGCCAACGAACTGGGCCGCCGCGGCGTGCGCGCGCTGGTGATCGACGGCAAGGCCGGGACGGCGGTGAACCCGCAGGCCAACGCCACGCAGGCCCGCACCATGGAGCATTACCGGCGCCTCGGATTCGCGGACGAAATCCGCCAGATGGGGCTTCCGGCGGATTACCCCACGGACATCGCCTATTTCACGCGCTTCGCCACCCACGAGATCGCCAGGTTCAGCCTGCCCTCCGCGCGCGACGCCAAGCAGATCGTGCGCGGCCTGTCGGGCGAATGGAGCGCCGCGGAGCTGCCGCATCGCGTGTCGCAGAAATTCGTCGAGCCCGTGCTGCTCAAGCACGCGCGCGCCCTGCCGGGAATCGAGGTGCGGTTCCAGACGCGGCTGGTCGATTTCACCGACGCCGGGACCCACGTGGACGCGCAGGCCGAGGGGCCCTCGGGCGCCATCGACGTCACGGCGCGTTATCTGGTGGGGGCGGACGGCGCGCGCAGCCTCGTGCGCGGCAAGCTCGGCTACGGCTGGGGCGGCGAGACCGGCATGGCGCGCGATTTCATGGGCGGGCGCATGTTCGCCATCTATGTCCGCTGCCCGGAATTCTACAAGGCCGTGCCGCACGCCTCCGCGTGGATGTACGTCACGTTCAACCACGACCGCCGGGCCTTCATGGCGGCGGTGGACGGCGTGTCCGAGTTCGCGTTCCACACGCAATTGCGCCCCGGCGAATCCGAAGATTCCGTGACGGAGGCGGACGCGCTGGCGATGTTCCGGCGCGGCGTGGGCCGCGACGTGGAGGCGCAGGTCATCTCCATGAACGCCTGGACGGCCGGCCACGCGCTGGTCGCCGAGCACATGCAAAAAGGCCGCGTGTTCATCGGCGGCGACGCCGCGCACCTGTTCACCCCCGCAGGGGGGATGGGCTACAACACGGCCATCGAGGACGCCGTGAACCTCGGCTGGAAGCTGGCGGCCAGCGTGCGCGGGACCGCCGGGCCCGGCCTGCTGGACAGCTACGAGCCGGAGCGCTGGAACGTGGCGCGGCGCAACACGGGGTTCGCGCGCGGCCTGGCGGATTCGCTGGGCAATTACGTCGCGCCGCCGCAGATCGAGGACGACACGCCGGACGGCGCCGCGGCGCGCGAGGCCGCAGGGGCGTATTTCAACCGGCACGCGCGGGCCGAGTTCAACATCCCGGGTTTCACGCTCGGCGCCCGCTACGACGGATCTCCGATCATCGTGAGCGACGGAACCTCGCCGCCGCCCGACGGCCCGAACGTCTATCATCCGACGGCCTGTCCGGGAGGCCGGGCGCCGCACGTCTGGCTGGAGGACGGCCGCTCGCTGTACGACGCGTTCGGCTTCGAGTGGACGCTGCTGCGGCTGGGCGCCGATGCGCCTTCGGGCGCTGATTTCGTGGACGCCGCCGAGACGCTGGGGGTGGACCTGCGGGTGGTGGGCCTGCCGGGGGCGGAGGCGCGCGCGCTCTATGAAGCCGATCTCGCGCTCATCCGGCCCGACCAGATCGTGGCCTGGCGCGGCGGCGCGGGGGACGCCCGCGCAGTCCTGGCGCGGGCGACGGGCGGGGCGTGAGGCTGCGGGCTATTTCGACTTCTGCTCGGCATAGCTGCGCAGCACCGCGTTGATCTTCGTCTGGTAGCCGGGGCCCTGCGCCTTGAACCAGTCGAGCATGTCCGCGTCGAGCTGCTGCTTGGAGCGGTTGAGGGGGAGTTCGGTGGTCACCCAGTCCATGTCCACGTCCTCCATGGCGTCGTCAGGATCGCTCCCGTCCGGCATGGGATGATTGCGCGCTTTTTCCCAGTCGGTCCTGTCGAGACCGGCTGCGCGCATTGCGACGAGCTGTTCAGTTGAATAGCGCACGATACGCTCTTTGTTCTGTGACACGGGCCCTCCTCAACGAAATGACACGGATCTTCGACTCGCTCAGTCCAGATCAGCGTCAGAAAATACTCGCCGACAAATGCAGTCGTGGCGTACCTCATTTCATCTCCGCGCATCGATGGGCGAGCGACCGTTGGTCCCCCATCGAAAAAAAGATCCGCAATTATGAAATCGAGATCGGGAGCGTCTATGGTCGCCTGACGCTTCTCCTTCGTTATCAAGGCGCGCCACGCCCCAAGGTTAAGCCAAAGCTCCGCAGGCTCCAAACCGCCCGTTCGTTGACTCGGCGCGCCCCCGCGCGTAAAAGCGCCTCAACTCTCGTCAGAGACGTTTGACTGCGATCCGCCCACCGGCCCTCGAGGCTTGGGGCCAACGCCCGGCAGCGCGATGCGCCCCCGGGCGCGTTTCGCATTGGGGCGTCGGCTGGCGATCACAGGAGACCGCCATGTTCGAGGGCCTTTCAGAAAAGCTCTCCGGCATATTCGACAAGCTGACGCGTCGCGGCGCCCTCTCGGAGGACGACGTCAACGCCGCCATGCGCGAAGTGCGCCGCGCGCTGCTCGAAGCGGACGTGGCGCTCGACGTCGTGCGCGAGTTCACCGAAAAGGTGCGCGCCCGCGCGGTCGGCGCCAACGTGGTGAAGTCGGTCACGCCCGGCCAGATGGTCGTGAAGATCGTCAACGACGTGCTGGTCGAGACGCTGGGCTCCGACGCCGACCCGATCAACCTCGACGCCGCCGCCCCCGTCGCCATCATGATGGTGGGCCTGCAGGGCGCGGGCAAGACCACCACGACCGCCAAGATCGCAAAGCGGCTCACCGAGCGCATGAAGCGCAAGGTGCTCATGGCGTCGCTGGACGTGAAGCGCCCGGCCGCCCAGGAGCAGCTCGCGGTGCTGGGCCAGCAGGTGGGCGTGGACACGCTGCCCATCGTGGCCGGCCAGACGCCGGTGCAGATCGCCCAGCGCGCCGAACAGGCCGCGCGCCTGCAGGGCTACGACGTGGTGCTGCTCGACACGGCGGGCCGCACCCACATCGACGAGCCGCTGATGGCCGAGATGGCGGAGATCAAGGCTTTCGCGCGCCCGCACGAAATCCTGCTGGTCGCCGACAGCCTGACCGGCCAGGACGCCGTCAACCTCGCCAAGAGCTTCGACGAGCGCATCGGCATCACGGGCATCGTGCTGACCCGCACCGACGGCGACGGCCGCGGCGGCGCGGCGCTCTCCATGCGCGCCGTCACCGGCAAGCCCATCAAGCTGATCGGCACGGGCGAGAAGGTCGACGACCTCGACGATTTCCATCCCGGCCGCGTCGCCAACCGCATCCTGGGCATGGGCGACATCGTCGCGCTGGTCGAGAAGGCCGCGCAGTCGATCGACGCCGAGAAGGCGCAGGCGATCGCCGAGCGCATGCGCAAGGGCCAGTTCGACCTGAACGACCTCGCCGATCAATTGGCGCAGGTTGAGAAGATCGGCGGGCTCGGGGGCCTCATGGGCATGCTGCCGGGCGTCGCCAAGATGAAGGACCAGATCGCCAAGTCGGGCGTGGACGACAACACCATCAAGCGCCAGCGCGCCATGATCCTGTCGATGACCCCCCGCGAGCGCCGCAATCCGGACCTGCTGAAGGCCTCGCGCAAGAAGCGCGTGGCGGCGGGCTCGGGCATGAAGGTGGAGGACCTGAACCGGCTGCTCAAGCAGCACCGGCAGATGGCCGACATGATGAAGGCCATGGGGGGCGCCAACAAGCGCGGTCCCATGGGCAAGATGGCCCAGATGTTCGGGATGGGCGGCGGCATGCCGTCCCCGGAGCAGATCGCCGAAATGCAGAAGCAGATGGGCGGCGGCCAGGGCCTGCCCCCCAATATGCCGAAACTCCCCTCCGCTCCCCCGCCGGGTCTTGTCGGCGGCGGCGGCCTTCCGGGCTTGCCGGGGCTGGGCGCCAAACTGCCCGGCCTTGGCGGGTTCAACCCGTTCGGGGGCAAGAAGAAATGAACCGGCGAAGAGCGGGTCGCGAATAGAAGGCCGCGGCTTTCATTCGTCCCTCGTCCCTCGCCACTCGCTAATCGCTAAATCACATAAGGAGCCAAGCATGTCCCTCAAGATTCGTCTCTCCCGCGGCGGCGCCAAGAAGCGCCCGTTCTATCGCATCGTCGTCGCCGACGCCCGCATGCCGCGCGACGGCCGCTTCGTGGAGAAGATCGGCACGTTCGATCCGCTGCGTCCCAAGGACGACGCCACGCGCCTGGTGCTCGACGCCGAGAAGGCCAAGGACTGGATCGCCAAGGGCGCCCAGCCGACCGACCGCGTCGCCCGCCTGCTCGACGGCCTCGGCGTTCTGAAGCGCGAGACGCGCAACAATCCCGAGAAGGCCCTGCCCAAGAAGAAGGCCCAGGAACGCGCCGCGACCGCCGCCGCTGCGGCCGCAGCCGCCGCCAGCGCCGCCGAGTAATCGTGCAGCGTTCCGCGCCGGTTCGCTCGTGAGCGATCCCACCCAAAACAGCGCCTCGCGCATCCTGGTCGGCCGCTTCGGCGCCGCCCAGGGCGTGCGCGGCGAAGTTCGCGTGAAGTCCTTCACCGCCGACCCGCTGGCTCTTGCCTCCTACAAGGGGCTCACCGACCAGGCGGGAACGCGTTCGTTCGTCATCGAGGCGGCCCGCGCCGTGAAGGACGACATGATCGTGGTGCGGCTGGCGGGCCTGCGCGACCGCAACGGCGCGGAAGCGCTGACCAACACCGACATCTACATCGCCCGCGACGCGCTGCCGCCGCCCGACGACGACGAGTTCTACGTCGCCGACCTGGTGGGCCTGCGGGTGGAGCTGGCCGACGGTTCGCTCTTTGGCAAGGTGCGCACGGTGCTGAACTTCGGAGCCGGCGACATCATCGAGGTCGAACCCCCGGCGGGGGTCGGCGAGACGAAGCTGCTGCCGTTCACCGCCGCGGCGGTTCCGGTGGTGGACGTGCGCGGCGGCCGCATCGTCGTGGCGCCGCCCGACGAGATCGAGGTCAAGGGCGAGGATACCTGACGCCGGCCCCGCGCAAGGTCGCGCGGCCCGTTAACAAGACGTTCGCGCCCGCGCGCCTGGTTCACACATCGGTAATCGATGCGCGCGTATGGTTAACGAATGCATGATTCCCTGACCCGTCTCCATGGCGCCGTCTGCGCGGCGCGCGGCGCCAACCCCGGGCAATCCAAGACCGCGCGCCTTCTGCGCGACGGCGCGCCCAAAATCGCCAAGAAGCTCGTCGAGGAGGCGGCCGAGGTCGGCATCGAAGCCGTGATGGGCTCGCCCGACAACGTCGTTCTGGAAAGCGCCGACCTGCTCTACCACCTTGCGGTGCTCTGGGCTCACGCGGGCGTGTCGCCGCAGTCCGTGTTCGCCGAACTCGACCGGCGCGAGCGATTGTTCGGAGTCGCCGAGAAACTCCCCAAGCGCATGCGCAAGCCGCAACTGCTCAAGCAGGCCCATCGGGAGCGCGCCCAGCTTTCGGCCGTCAAGTAAGCCGATCGCGGCTTCACAAAGGAGTCGCATCGTATTACGAGTTAACTGCGACTCACATGGATCGAACGGTCGAGCGTTTCCTGATGCGAAGCTTGCCCCTCATCGCCGCGCTCGCCTGCGCCCTTTCGGGCGCCGCCGCGCATGCCGCGGACGTCGGCGGTCCTGTCGGGGCGGCCCCGTGGGGCGCGCTGGAGCCTGCGCGCCAGGCGCCGCTGCTGTCGGAACTGCGCCTCGGCGCGGTCGTGCACGATCCGCTCAGCCCCGAGAGCGGCGCGGTGGACGTCAAGGCGGAAGTCCTGTTCGATCCCTTCGGGCGCGCGCCTCACACCCCCTACGGCTGGCTGACGCCGCGCGTGCACGTGGGGGCCACGGGCAACTTCACCGGCCATACGAGCCTGCTGTACGCCGGCTTCACGTGGACGTTCGACATCACGCGCCGCTGGTTCGTGGAGGGCGCGTTCGGCGGCACGGTGCACACCGGGTCGACGGGGCCGCTGCCGGTCGCAGGCGAGAACGCCATGGGGTGCCGCACGGCCTTCCATGAATCGGCCGCGCTGGGCTACCGGTTCAGCGCGCAATGGAGCGTCATGCTCACGGTCGAACACGCGTCGAACGCGGGGCTGTGCGTCCAGAACCGCGGCCTCACGAACGCTGGCTTCAAGGTCGCCTACACGTTCTGAGGTCCGCCGCCGTCAGGCGATCAGCGGCGCAAAGGCGGCGACGACCTTCTCGTAGACCGGCCGCTTGAAGGGGATGATGAGGTCCACGAGCGCCTCGGGCCGTTCCCACCGCCAGGCGTCGAACTCGGGCCGGTGCTTGCCGCCGTCCGGCGCCTCCACGTCGATCTCCGAATCGTCGCCCTCGAACCGCAGGGCGAACCATTTCTGCGTCTGGCCCCGGTAACGGCCTTTCCAGGCCTGCTGGGCGATGTCGGCGGGCAGGTCGTAGGCGAACCATTCGGGCGCTTCGGCGATCAGCGACACGCTGGTGACGTTGGTCTCCTCGCGCAGTTCGCGCAGCGCGGCCACGTAGACGTCCTCGCCCATGTCCACGCCTCCCTGGGGCATCTGCCATTCGTGGCCGGGCGCCACGTGCTCCACCAGCTTCTTGTTGCGGCGGCGGCCGACGAACACGAGCCCGTCGCGGTTGACCAGCATCACGCCCACGCAGGGGCGGTAGGGAATTTCGTTCATCTGGTCCTGCGGGCCTAGGGGGCGGCGCGCGCGCTCGAGGGTTTCAGCGTCTGCGCCAGGGAGCTCAGTGGTACAAGGGCGACGCCCCGGCCTTCAAGAGCCCTGGCGAACCGCGCCACTTTCTCCACCACGAGCGGCAGGCCGCTGGCGGCGCCGGTCGCCGCGCCGCGCTCGCGGGCCAGCCGCTCCAGCCGCACCAGCGCTTCGTCGATCGCGTCCAGCCGGGCGTCGATCACGACGTCGGCCCGGGCCAGCGGCGTCGCGGTCTCGGCGGCGAGCGTCGCCGCGAGGGAGCGCGAGGAGGCGCCGTCGTCCATGTAGAACAGGCCGCGCACGCCGATCTCCGAAAGAACCGGCGCGAAGGCGGCGCGCTCGGAGGTGAACTTGCCGCCCAGGAAGCCCGCCACGCCCACGTAGCCCGGGAAGCGGCTCATGTGCCAGTGCAGCCGGCCCAGCGTGTCGGGCGCGGGGTCGCGCACGCGCAGCACGTTGGGGCCCGGGTCCTCGGCCTCCGAGAAACCCTCCATGGGCGCCTGGAGGACGATTTCGTGGCCCTCCTCGCGGGCGCTCGCGGTCTGGCGGGCGAGGTCGGGTCCGTAAGGCGCGAAGCCGAGGGTGACGGCGCGGGGCAGGGCCGCGACGGCGGCCTGGGTGGCCTCTGGGTTGAGCCCCATGCCGCCGATGAAGAGCGCGATGCGGGGCGCGCCGGGCTTGACGCTCGCGGGCGTGATGACCGGACGGGCGTAAACGTCCATGGCGCGGGCGCCATCCGGCCCCACGCGCGGAATGGCGCCGTGGCGGCTTTTGTCCACCAGCCGCCGGTCCGGGGCGGGCGTCAGGCCGACTTCCGCGTTCTCCTGCGGGACCGAGATGATCATGGCGCCGGGCGCCGCGCCGCCGCCCTGCCGGGTGATCTTGACGCCGCTGGCCTCCTCCACCTGCGAGGTGGTGCGGCGCAGGTTCAGGGTGGAGCCGGTGACGTCGTCCACCGAGACGCCCGCCATCGGCGCGCCGGCGCCCGACGGGCCGGACGCAGGCGCGGGCAGGCGGATGCGCGTTTCGATGCGCGCGCGCGCGAAGGGTTCTCCCCCGAGGCCGTCGTCGGTCGCGTACAGAAAGCCGACCAGCAGGGACGCGACCAGCCCCAGGCCGCCCACGGCGATCTTGCCCCACGGGGCGCCGTCGAGCGGACCGTCGTCCGCGGGGGCGAGCTTGCGGGCGGCCGCAGCCGTCGGGAGTCCGGCGCCCGGCGGCGGCGTGTAGCCGAGCGGCGCATTGAGATTGTCCAGACTCATGGAACCGATCTCCGGGTGCAAGACGTGACGGAATGAAACGCGGGACACACGCGGACGTCGACGCAGACACACGGGAGCCGCCGAACACGCGGGGCGGCTCTCCGGGATACGACAGGGCCATGCACAAGTGGTTAACGGGCGGGCGCGACAGACGAATCAAAAGGCCCGCCCGGAGCATTGTGATGCTGCGGCGCGGGCCCGTCGATAGGCGATGGATCGCTGTCTCCCCAGCCCTTTGGGGCCGGCTCCAGCCGCTTGGGGCCGGTTCCAGCCGCTTGGGGCCGGTTCCAGCCGCTTGGGGCTGGCTCCAGCCGCTTGCGGCTGGCAGGGGGCTTAGTTGGCCGTGGCCTTCTCCTTCGGGGTCTCCTTCGCCAGCTCGATGAGCTGGGCGGCGGTCTTGCGGCCGCGCAGGAGGTCGGCGGCGGCGATCAGCTGCTTGTCCTTCTCGACGTCCGGGGGAACGTACGCCTGGGAGCCGCTCTTCTCGTCTTCGCCGTTCTTCAGGTGACCCTTCAGGGAGGCCTCGCCCTTGGTGCTGTCGCGGCCCTTCAGTTCGTCCGGCACGTCCTGCAGGATCTGGATGTCGGGATCGATGCCCTTGGCCTGGATGGAGCGGCCCGAGGGCGTGTAGTAGCGCGCCGTGGTCAGCCGCAGGGCGCCGTTGTTCTGGCCGAGCGGAATGATCGTCTGCACCGAGCCCTTGCCGAACGAACGCGTGCCGATGATGGTCGCGCGCTTGTGGTCCTGCAGCGCGCCGGCCACGATCTCGGATGCAGAGGCCGAGCCGCCGTTGATCAGCACCACGACCGGCTTGCCCTTGGAGAGGTCGCCCGGGCGGGCGTTGTAGCGCTGGGTCTCGTCGGCGTTGCGGCCGCGGGTGGAGACGATCTCGCCGCGCTCCAGGAACGCGTTCGACACCGCGATGGACTGGTCGAGCAGGCCGCCGGGGTTGTTGCGCAGGTCGACGATGTAGCCCTTGAACTTGTCGGCCGGGATTTCGCTCTGGAACTTGGCGATCGCGGTCTTCAGGCCCTCGAAAGTCTGTTCGTTGAACTGGGTCACGCGGATGTAGCCGATGTCCTCGCCTTCCATGCGCGAGCGCACGGCGCGGATCTGGATGCGGTCGCGGGTGATCTTGAAGTCTTTGGTTTCCTTGGCGGTCCCGCGCACCACGGTCAGCTTGACGGAGGTGCCGATAGCGCCGCGCATCTTGTCGACGGCCTGGTTCAGCGAGAGGCCCTGGGTGGATTCGTCGTCGATGGCGGTGATCACGTCGCCCGACAGGATCCCGGCGCGCGAGGCGGGCGTCTCGTCGATGGGGGTGACGACCTTCACCATGCCCTCTTCCTGCGTCACCTCGATGCCGAGGCCGCCAAATTCGCCCCGCGTCTGCACCTGCATGTCGCGGAAGCTCTTGGGGTCCATGTAGCTGGAGTGGGGATCAAGCCCGGCGAGCATGCCGTTGATGGCCGACTCGACGAGCTTCTGCTCGGACGGCTTCTCGACATAGTCGGAGCGGACTTTCTCGAAGACGTCCCCGAAAAGGTTGAGGCTCCTATACGTGTCGGAGGCCGCCGCGACAGCGGGGCTCGCCGCGATCAGACGTGTGTTCGTTGCAACCGTGGCGGTGACGGCGCCCAAGGCCGCGCCGACCAGAACCAAAGAAACCTTGCGCATTATCCGCGAACCTTTTCCAGTTCCGGTCTCGCCCACCAGGGCCCCGGATCGATCGCCGCCCCATCCTTGCGGAACTCAACATAGAGAATGGGTTGCGCAGCGCCAATAGCAATTGCCGCAGCGGTTTTTCCGGACGCGTCTCCCATGGACGCGACGGGTTCGCCCGCCAACACGAACTGGCCGACCTCTACGCTGATACGCTCCATACCAGCCAATACCACATAATAGCCGTCGCCGGCATTGATGATCAAGAGTTGGCCGTAGGTCCGCCAGGGACCGGAAAACACCACCCAGCCGTCGCTGGGCGAGGCCACGAGGGCGCTGGCGCGGGTGGCGATCGAGATGCCCTTCTCGGAGCCGCCGAACCCGTCCGGGGCCCCGTAGGTTTTGCGCACCTCTCCCGAAACAGGTAACGGTAACAATCCCTTAGCGTCAGAAAACGCGACCGCCGGGGAGAGCCGGCCGGTGTTGCCGAAGGGCGATCCGGGTCGCGCGGGCGCCCCGTCGGAGCGGCCCGCGAGGCGCTTTCGCTCCTCGTCGGCGGTGCGCGCGGCGTCGGCCGCGCGGCGTCCGCCGCTCGCCTCGTTTTCCATACGGGCGATCAAATCCTTGAGATCGAGGGCCTGCCGGGCCAGCCCGCGGGCGCGGTTGCGCTCGGCTTCCAGCGCCTGTTCGGCCTGGCCCAGGCTGGCGCGCCGCGCGTCCACGAGAGCCGACAGGCGCTGGCGCTCACCGGTGAGGTCGGACAGCTCCGCGCGCAACCGGTCGCGCTCGCTGGCGATTCGCCGGCGCAGTTCGATCAGCTCGGACAGGTCGGCGGCGAGCACCTCGGTTTCGGTGCGCAGCTCGGGAACCACAGAGCCGAGCAGGATGGCGGTGCGGATCGCCTTCAGGATGTCCTGCGGGCTGATGAGGACCGCCGGCGGCGGTCGCCGCCCCATGCGCTGGAGGCCCGCCAGAATGTCCGCGATGGCGCCGCGGCGGGTGTCGAGCGAGCGGCGAATCGCCGCTTCGCCGGCCGTGGACGCGTCGAGGCGCTTCTCGATCTCGCCCACGCGCGCCTCGGCGGCCTGCACGCGGCCGGCGGTGTCCAGCATGGCGGCGGTGAGCCGGGCGCGGTCGCTGCGCACGAGTTCAAGCTCGGACTCGATCTTGCGCCTTTGCTCCTCGGAGCCCCGCAGGGTCGCCTCGATGTCGCGCAGTTCGTCCTGGCGCCGGTCCAGTTCCTTGCGGCGCTCGTCGGCGGCGGTCTGAACGGGGGTTCGCTCCGGCGCGGGCGGCTCGGCCTGTGCTGCGGCGGGCGCCTCCTGGGCCTGGGCGGGGCGCAGGGCGGCAGGCGTCAGGGCCAGCGCCAAAGCGCAGGCGGCCGTGCCCAAGCCGAATGCCCTGAGGCGCATCGCAAGTCCCTTTTAGGCGGCGGGGCGAATCGGCCGCCGCCACGGGTCACCATACGACGCCGCATGCAAACGTGCGCGAGACGCGTCAGGCGCGGTGGTAGGGGTGGCCGGAGAGGATGGTGATGGCCCGGTACAGCTGTTCGGCGGCCATGACGCGCGCCAGCTGGTGCGGCCAGGTCATCGCCCCGAACGCGATGGTCATCGACGCGCGCTGGCGAATCGCAGGATCGAGCCCGTCGGGGCCGCCGATGAGCAGCGCATATCCGGACGCGCCCTCGTCCCGGGCGCGGGCGATGTCGGCCGCAAAGGCTTCGCTGGAGATGGCCTTGCCGCGTTCGTCGAGGGCGACCAAGCGCGCGCCGGGGGGCAGGAAGGCCTCCAGGGCGCGGGCTTCCTCGGCCTTGCGGTCGTCGGGGCGCCGGGCGCGGCTTTCGTCCGTCTCGCGCATCTCCAGGCCCGTGAGGCCCACGCTGCGGCACGCAGCGCGGGCGCGGTCTTCATAGCGCGACGTCAAGTCCCGTTCGGGACCGGCCTTCAGCCGCCCGACGGCCCCGAGAATGAGCTTCACGCCGCGCTCCTGATCCGGCCAGCGCCGAGGTGGCTAGATCGGCCGGCGTTCGGCGGCCAGTTCGCTCGGCCTGTCGCCGCCCCACATCTTCTCAAGATTGTAGAAGAGGCGCACTTCGGGCCGGAAGACGTGGACGATGACGTCGCCCGCGTCCACCAGCACCCAGTCGCAATGGGGCAGGCCTTCCATGCGCGGCGCGGCGACGCCCGCGGCCTTGCAGGCCTTGTGCACGCGATCCGCGATGGCGCCGACGTGGGTGTTGGACCGTCCCGTTGCGATCAGCATCGTGTCGGCGATGGTGGTCTTGCCGCCCAGGCTGATGGACACGATGTCCTCCGCCTTGGCGTCTTCGAGGGCCGTCAACACGTCTTGCACGAGGTTTCCGGCGTCCTGCTCGCCGGGAGCGGCGGCGATCGCAGCTCCGGTCGGGGCGGGTCCGGCGTGGGGAAGCGGCGCAGCCGCTTCAGAGACAACCGTCGTTCTCAGTGTTCCGTTCTCCTGTTTTCCGCGTCTCCCGCGACCCTTGAGTCACCGCGCGCGGACAAATTTCAACATGGGATTGTTTTGCGACGTTTTCAACGCGATTCGTGATTCGTCACGAAGGGGCGTGCGCGACGCCGCCGGGCGCCAGCCCGCCCGGCTGCGCCCCAAGCCGCCGCGAGAGGCGTCCTGCGGCCTGCAGCAGCGCCGCCGCGTTGACGCCTTCGGGCGAAATGTCGAGGGCTCCGGTGGGGCCGATGACCGTGAGCGCCGCGCGCATATCGTTGGACTGGCCGAACACCGGCGCGGCGATGGAGGAGGCCTCCGGCAGCATGGCGGGCTGGGTGGCGGAGAGCCCGGCGCGACGAATGCGCTCGAACACCGCCTCCAGCTTCACGTCGTCGAGCCCCGCGCCCAGCCCCCGGTCGCGGGCGCGCTCGATGAGGTCGCGGCAGGAGCCCGCGGGCTTGTAGGCCAGGAACGCCAGCCCGGTGGAGGTGACCAGCAGGTTGGCGACGCCTCCCACGCGCACCTCGTAAAGCGAGCGGCGCTTGCCGTCGATCTTGGCGACGCACACCGGGCCCCCGTCGCTCCAGACGGAGAGCAACACGGTTTCGCCGATGTCGGCCGCGAGGCTTTCCAGCGTCTCGCGCCCCAGCTTCATGAAGTCGACGCGGGTGAGGGCCGCGAGCCCCAGTTGCAGGGCGTCCTCGCCCAGGTCGTAGCGGCCGCTGTCGGGGTCCTGCGCCACCAGGCCGGCCCGCACCAGGCTGACGAGATAGCCATGCGCCATGCTGCGGCTCATGCCCGCCAGACGCGCGATCTCCGTCAACCGCAAAGGCCCCCCGGCGGCGCGCATGTGCCGCAACACCCCGGCGCCTTTTTCCAGAGACCTGATCCCGCCCGCGCCTTCGGCTCGCGCCATGTCGCACTCCAAGCTGCTGACCCGGCGCAGCTTGACGCGCGGCGGGGAACGTTTCACTATTTAAGACACGTACAATATTCCTATACAAGACTCAAATGGAAGCGCTCATGGCTGCGCCTGCGACACACCCGGCGGCTTCGCTGGATCCCGAGGACATCGCCGCCCTGCTGGACGACCGGCCGCGCGAGGGAATTTTCCGCGTCAGCCGCGACGCGGTGCGCGAGCAGGCGATCTTCGACCTTGAGATGCGCCACATCTTCGAGGGCTCGTGGGTGTTCCTGGGGCTGGCGGCGCAGATCCCCAGGCCCAACGATTATTTCGCCACGCGCATCGGGCGTCAGCCCGTGGTGGTGAGCCGCGACGCCGGCGGGGCGATCCATTGCTTCGTCAATTCATGCCGCCATCGCGGCGCGCTCGTGTGCCACCGCAACGCAGGCAACGCGAAGCGCCACACCTGCCAGTATCACGGCTGGGTCTACGACAGCGCTGGCCGCTGCGTGGACGTGAAGGACGAGAAGGAGGGCGCGTACACGGACGCGTTCCGGGCCGAGGACCATGGCCTGCAGCCCGTGAAGCTGGGCGATTACCGCGGCTTCCTGTTCGGCAGCCTGAACCCGGACGTGCCCCCGATCGAGGAGCATCTGGGGGACGTGCGCATCATGCTCGACCTGCTGGTGGACCAGAGCGAGGAGGGGCTGGAGGTCGTGCCCGGCGTGGTGCGCTACACCTACAACGGCAACTGGAAGCTCCAGCTCGAAAACGGCACGGACCCGTATCACTTCACCTCGACGCACCCCTCCTACATCCAGATCCTGGGCGAGCGCGGCAAGAAGGCCGCGGGGGCGAACCGCACCACGTCGATCTACCAGAACTTCAACCAGAAGAGCGTGTCGCGCGGGGCTTTCTGCTTCCGCAACGGCCATGCGGCCATCTGGGGCGAGACGCCCTCCAGCGACGCGCGGCCCTTGTGGAGCCGCATCGACGCCATCCGCGCGCGGGTCGGCGAGACGCGCGCGAAGTGGATGCTGCACACGCGCAACCTCACGGTGTTCCCCAACGTGCAGTTCGCCGAGAACGCGTCGCTGCAAATGCGCATCTGGCGCCCCGTCGCGCCCGGACTGACGGAGATGACCACCTATTGCCTCGGCCCCAGGGGCGAGGACCGGGCGGCGCGCGCCACGCGCATCCGTCAGTACGAGGAGTTCTTCAACCCCAGCGGCCTTGCGACGCCCGACGACACCACGGCCTACGAGGATTGCCAGTCCGGCAACCGCACCGAAAACGTGTTCGACTGGCACCAGGGATATGCGCGCGGGCTCGCGGCGGTCCAGCAGGGGCCCGACCCGCACGCGGCGGAGCTCGGGCTCAATCCGGTCAGCTCGATACTCGGCGCGTTCGATCTGGGCGACGAGACCGTGTTCCACGAAGTCTACCGCACCTGGCGCGACATGCTGCGCAAGGGGGTCGAAAAGGATCTGGCGGCGGAGGCGAAAGCCGCAGGAGCGCGCCCATGAGCCCCGATCTCTCCGGCGTCGCCGCGCAGGTCCTCTATGAAGAAGCGCGCCGCCTCGACGAGCAGCGCTTCGAAGACTGGCTGGCCATGTATGCGCCCGAGGCGGTCTACTGGGTTCCGGCCTGGACCGACGAGGGGCGCCCCACGGCGGACCCCGAAACCGAATTGTCCCTGGTGCACTGCACGCGCGAGCAACTGGCCGAACGCGTCGCCCGCGTCGGCGGCGGGCGCTCGCAGGCCTCCTCGCCCCTGCCGCGCACGGCGCATATCGTGTCCAACGTGATGGCGCAGCCGCTCGGGGCGGACCGGATGCGCGTGCGCAGCGTGGCGACCACCCACGCCTTCAACATCAAGCGCCGCGAGAGCGCCACGGCGTTCGCGCTTGTCGAGCACGAGCTTGCGCGCGCGGGCGAGGACTGGCTGATCGTGCGCAAGACCGTGCAGCTGCAGAACGACTACATCGCCACCATGATGGACTTCTACACCGTGTAGCGTCGCCCCCCGCTTGAAGCGCGGGCGGCGGCCACGGCCGCATTGCGCGGCCTCGCGCGTTCCTGCATTCTGCGGCGCAACGCGGGAGGATTTCTTGGATCGATTGAAGCTCACATTCGCATGCGGCGCCTACGATCGCATCGCGCCGCTGGCCAGCGGCAAGGTGCAGCCGGAGGGAATCGACCTCACCGTCGCGACGGTGGACGATCCGCGCGAACTGTTCGACCGGCTGATGCGCAGCGAAGAGTTCGACGCGGCGGAAATGTCCTCGTCGGAACACATCGCCATGACGTGCGCGGGCGACAATCCCTATGTGGCGATCCCGGTGTTTCCCTCCAAAGTGTTCCGCCACGGCTTCATCGTGGTCAACAAGCGCTCCGGCATCCGGTCGCCCAAGGACCTTGCGGGCAAGCGCATCGGCGTGCCGCTCTATACGATGAGCGCGGCGCTGTGGACGCGCGGCATGCTCGAGGACGAGTACGGCGTGGACCTCTCTGGCGTCACCTGGGTGCAGGGCGCGATGGAGAAGGCCGGCTCCCACGGCAGCCCCAATCCGCCGCCGCTGCTGCGCCCTGCGCGCATCGAGATCAACCATTCGTCGTCCTCGCTGAGCGAGCTACTGCAACGGGGCGAAATCGACGCCACCCTCGGGGCGCTGATGCCCGACGGCTACGGCGAGCATCCCGACCTGGTGCGTCTGTTCCCGGACTTCCGCGAGGTGGAGAAGGACTATTACCGGCGCACCGGCATTCACCCGATCATGCATCTGGTGGTGATCCGCAAGAGCGTGCACGCCGCCAATCCGTGGATCGCGCGCTCGCTCTATCGTGCGTTCGAGGAGGCGAAGGCGCAGGCCTGGAAGGCCGTGCAGTACACGGGCGCGCAGAAATACATGCTGCCGTGGCTCTACGCCGATCTCGACGAGATCCGGCTGACCATGGGGGCGGACCCGTGGCCGTACGGGCTCGAGGCCAATCGCGCCACCCTCGAAAAGGCCGTCGAATACATGCACCGCGACGCCATGATCGCCTACAAGCCGACCATGGAAGAGCTGTTCGTCAGCGTCGAGGGCTGAGCGTGGAGCGGATCGAGCGCGCGCGGCGCGACGTCGTCATCGCAAACCGCATTCTGGCGCACCAGAAAGTGCTCGACGCCTATGGCCATGTGAGCCTGCGCCATCCGGACGATCCGCAGAAATACCTGCTGGCGCGTTCGTGCAGCCCCGGCATGGTGCGCACGAGCGACATCGTGGAGTTCTGGCTGGACGGACGTCCCGTCTCGCCCGAAACGCGGCCCCTGTACATGGAGCGCTACATCCATGGCGCCGTGTACGAGCGGCGGCCGGACGTGAAGGCCGTGCTGCATTCCCACGCGGAAGACGTGCTGCCTTTTGCGATCTCGAAGACCACGCGCCTGCGGCCCGTCATCCAGGCGGTGGGCGACATGGGGCACGACGTGCCCGTGTGGGACATCGCCGACAGGTTCGGCGACGACACCAACCTGCTCGTGCTCAACATGGAGCAGGGACGCGATCTTGCCGCCTGCCTCGCGTGCAACCGCATGGCGCTGATGCGCGGCCACGGGTTCGTGGCGGCGGGCGCGTCCGTGTTCGACCTGGTGCGGCTGGCCGTCTACGTGCCGCGCAACGCGCGCGTGCTGATGGCGGCGATGCGCATGGGCGAGCACCGGGGGCTCTCGAAGGGCGAGATCGACGCGCGCCTTGCGCTCGATCCCGACTCGCCCGCCATGCGGCGCGGCTGGGAGTTCTGGGCCCAGGAAGCGGGCTGCGACGACCTGCTGGCCGACTGAGCGAACAAAAACGGAGGGGATTATGATGAAGATCATCGCATCAGGATTGCTGGCCGCGGCCGCCCTGGCGTCGCCTGCAAGCGCGCAGGGCGTCGCGGATTTCTACAGGGGCAAGTCCGTTCAGATCCTCATCGGCTTCCCGCCGGGCGGCGGCTACGACGCGAACGCCCGCACGCTGGCCCGCCACTTCGGCCGCTTCATTCCCGGCAACCCCAACGTGGTGCCCTCCAACATGCCCGGCGCCGCTTCGCTCGTGGCCGCCAACCACCTCTACAACCAGGCGACGCCCGACGGCACGGTGATGGCGATCTTCGCCTCGTCGGTCGCCATGGAGCCGATCCTCGGCAACAAGGCCGCGCGCTTTGATTCGGCCAAGTTCGGCTGGATCGGCTCGATGGCGCAGGAGGTCGCCTATTGCGGCGTCTGGCAGGCGCCGGGCGTGGCCAGCTCCTGGAAGGAGGTCGGCGAGAAGGAGACGATCTTCGGCGGCGGGGCGGCGGCGGCGATCACCTTCCAGCATCCCATGGTGCTGAAGAACGTGCTGGGCGCCAAGGGCATGAAGGTCGTGTCCGGCTATCCGGGCACGCGCGACGTCAACCTGGCGATGAACCGCGGCGAGGTGAACGCGTCGTGCGGGCTCTTTGGCTCCAGCATCAAGTCGCAATGGGCGAAGGAAGTGCAGAGCGGCCAGATCAAGCTGGTCATCCAGATGGGCTACAACAAGTCCACCGAGTTCGGCGACGTGCCCAGCGTGTTCGACTTCGCCAGGACGGAGGAGGACCGGCAGGTGCTGGAAGTGCACTTCCACCAGCAGCTTCTCTCACGCCCCTTCGCGACGCCGCCGGCTGTTCCCGCCGATCGCCTGAAAGCGCTGCGGGACGCCTTCCAGGCGACCATGAAGGATCCGGAGTTCCTGGCCGACGCCCAGAAGGTGGGGCTCGACATCGACCCCGTCACGGGCGAGGAGATCGAGGCGGCGCTGAAGCGCTTCGCGTCGTTCAAGCCCTCCGTGCTGAAGCGCGCCGAAGAGGCCATGGGCCGGTAGCCCGCGCGGCTCCGGGTCCCGGGTCCGGCTTCGCCGCCCCGGGACAGTGCGCCGCTCAGACCGGCGCGTCTCCGCACACGGCCGTGCGCTCCATGCGGCGGCGGTCGGGATAGTAATCGTTCGCCGCGTAATGCTGGGTCGACTGGTTGTCCCAGAACACGATGGCGCCCTCCGTCCATCGGAAGCGGAACTGGTATTCGGGCACGTGCACCTGCTCGAACAGCAGTTTCAGCAGCACGTCGCTTTCGTCCTTGTGCAGCCCCTCGACGCCGATGGTGAACTGCGGGTTCACGTAGATGCATTTGGCGCCCGTGACCGGGTGCGTGCGCACCAGCGGATGCACCGGGTTGGGATAAAGCTCCTCCATGCGGCGCAGGCGTTTCTGGTCCTCGTCGGACCGGGTGAACAGCACCCGGAAATTCTGGAAGTCGTGGCGCGCCTTCAGGCCGCCGATCATGGCGCGGAACGTCTCGCTGAGGCCGTTGTAGGCGGCCTCCATGTCGCACCAGAGGGTGTCGCCGCCGGTCCTGGGAATGATCTGCGAGCGCAGGATCGTGTACTTGGTGGGGGTGGCGCGGAACGTGGTGTCGGAGTGCCAGACGTCCGTCGAGAGGACCGGATTGTCCTTGTGGTTGTCGAGCACCATGATCTCGGGAAACTCGCCCTCCGGCCGGAAGGGATGCACCTCGAGCGCGCCGAACCAGCGGCTGATCTCCACATGCTGCGCGGTGGTGAGATGCTGGTCGCGCAGGTAGATCACCTTGTTCTCGATGAGCGCCGCCTCAAGGCCGCGAAAGCTCCTCTCGTCGAGACCTTTCTTCAGATCAAGCCCATGGATCTCCGCGCCGAGGCTGCGCCCGACGCGCTCCACCTCGAACGGCGCGGCGGCGAGCGCCGCCTGCGTCCAGGACGCCTTCGCGACATTGATGTTCATGCCGTCCTCCCGTTGTTTCGTGCATCATGCGCCGCGGCGCGCGCGCAGCCAAGCGCCAGACCTTCGTTCACGCCCAGACGGCGAAGCCCATGCCGCAGCCGGTGCCGGCCGCCGAGCGATAGCAGGGCACGTAGTCCTGCCATTGCGTGTCCAGATGCTCGCAGGCGCCCGCGACCGTGATCCAGTTGCGCACTTCCGACGTGCCTGAATTCAGCCGGCCCGGCGAAAGCGAGCGCAGCGCTTCGGCGTCCTTGTTGCGGAAGGCGTCGAGCAGCATGCGGTCGAGTTCTTCGTCCACGGTGAAATGGCTCAGTCCGCCCGAGCCGAATATGCCGATGCGGCCCTCGCCCGGATAGGCGCGCACCGCCTTCGTGATCGCGCGGCCGAGGTCGTAGCACCGGCGGGGCCGGGGCTGGTTGGGCGGGAAGTACGTGTTCAGCGCCACCGGCACGATGGGGGTGACGCGTTCCAGCATCAGGCGCTGGTGCACGAACCCGAAGGCGTGCCCCTCCCCATGGGGCTTGGCGAGGCGCTTGGAATAGCTGACGTCGAAATCGTTCTCCATCAGCTGGTCGACAAGGAATCGGCCGAGCTTTGCGTCCACCGGGTATTCGCGCGGCGCGTCGCTCACGTGATATTGCGAGCGCGCCCGGCGCCACCATTGCGGCGCCTCCTCGGGCATCGAGAGCGGATTGTTGACGATGGTTTCGCCCGCGTAGATCAGGATCGAGGGCATGTTGTCGTCGAAGAACTGCTCGTTCTGGTCGTCGCCGATGATAATCAGCGCATCGAGATTCGCCTGCGCGAGCGTGCGTTCGAGGCGTTCGACGTTGGCCGTGCAGCGCGCGGCGCGCTCTTCGAGAACCTGCGGGACGATCTGGTCGAGGATGGCGGGGTCGGCCTGCTCCAGCAGTTCGCCATAGGTGCGCGTCACCCCGAAACGGTCGATGAGCTTGCGCCCGCCGCGGTCGATTTCAGCATGCTTGGGATAATCCTCCGCCGGGCTGTTGAGCAGCGGCGAGTGCGAGCTGCCGACGCCGAGAACGATATCCGCCATTGCCTTGAACTCCGATGAAACTGCGCCCTGCGGGAAGCGCCGCAAGATAGCCCCGTGGGCGCAGGGCGCAAGCGGTCATGTCGCGCGCTCCCGTCAGCCTTGCGCGGCCTCCAGCTCGTGCAGGATGCGCAGGGCGTGGTTGCCGGCCGCGTCCGACACGATGTCGATGGTGCGCTCGCCGGGCGTCAGGTCCTGGTTGATCTGCTGCGCTTCCAGGATCACCACGTCTTCCTGAAAGGTCGCGTAGGTCTGCTCGAAGATGAAGTCCGCCATCTCGTCGCTGACGTCCTGCGGATCGTACGCGAAGCCTACGTAATAATTCGTGGAGCCCTCCGTCTCGGGCGTCACCGCATGCATGGTGTGGCGGTCGAGCACGCGCGCATTGGGCTTGGGAGCGTCGAAATCGGGCTCCAGCGGCGCATGGCCGGTCTCGATCACGCCGGTGTGGAACTCGAAGCAGCCCGGGGCCATGAAGTCGATGGTTTGCCAGCGGTTCACGAGGCCCGTGAAGCCGCCCGCCTTGCGGTAGGTGGGCGGCGGCTCGACGTCGTACATGCGGCGCGCGAGCCGCACGCTGCGCTCGCCGCGCGTCACGCTCACCTTCGCGTCCTCCACCACGCCGTCGCCGCCGATGGTGCGGGGATGCACGAAGGGCAGGTGCGCCATGTTGAGCAGGTTGTCGACGATGAACCTGTAGTCGCACTTCACGTGCAGATGGGCGGTGCGGGTCTTCCAGCCTGCCCTTGCGAACCAGGGATAGGCCGGCGCGCTCGCTTCGTCGGCGAGGGCCGGGTCGCCGGTCCAGATCCACACCCAGTCGCCGCGCTCAAGCGTGGGGTAGGCGCGCACGCGGGCGTCGCGGGGAATGCGCGTCTGCTCGGGAATGAACGCGCAGGCGCCGTCGGGGTTGAAGCGTATGCCGTGATAGGGGCACTGGATCGCGCCATCGGCCTGCACGGCGCCCAGCGAGAGCGGCGCCTGGCGGTGAACGCAGCGATCCTCAAGCGCCACAGCCTCGCCTTGCGGCGTGCGGTACAGCACGACCGGTCGGCCAAGCACGAGGCGGCGCACGGGCGTTGCGCCCACGTCGCGCCGGAAGCCGGCGATATACCAGAAATTCTTGAGAAACATGGCGTCCCGTCCCATTTTCTCCGCAGGATACGAGCCGCGGCGGCGTTGCGCAATCGCCGCGCGCCTTTCTCCCGCGGAGGCTGCGCATGACCGATCAGTTGCACGCGGACGCTGCGGAGGACGCCCTTGCGGGCGCGTGCGAGCCGCTGCCGGCTATCGACGATCCGGCGTTCGGGCGCCTCATCGACCGCTACGCTGGCGCGCGGGTCGTCGCGCTCGGCGAGGCGACCCATGGCACCAGCGAGTTCTATCGCGCCCGCATGGCCATCACACAACGTCTGGTGGACGCGCACGGATATACGATCGTCGCCGTGGAGGCCGACTGGCCCGACGCCGCGAGCGTCGACGCCTACGTGCGCGGCGCGCGGGAGGCTGCGCCGCGCGAGGCCGCAGAGGCGGCGTTCACGCGCTTTCCCACGTGGATGTGGCGCAACGAGGAGATGCACGATTTCGCCGAATGGCTGCGCGAACGCAACGAACGGACGAACGGCGAAAAGGTCAGCTTTCACGGGCTGGATCTTTATAGCCTCAACACGTCGATGAGCATGGTGCTGGACTACGTCTCGCGGGTCGATCCGCAGGAGGCGCAGGCGATGCGGGCGCGGTATGGTTGCCTGGCGCGCTGGAAGCGCAATCCGTCAGCCTATGGCGGCGCGTCGCTGAACGCGGGTTACGCGCTGTGCGAACATGAAGTGCAGGAGGCGCTGGCGGCGTTGTTCCGTAACAGGCTCGACTACATGGCGCGAGACGGCGACGCTTTTCTCGACGCGGCGCAGAACGCGCGGCTCGTGGCCGCGGCGGAGCGCTATTATCGCGTGATGTACGAGGATTCCGCGCAATCCTGGAACCTGCGCGACGACCACATGTTCGACACGCTGCAACACGTGCTCGAGGCGCGCGGGCCGCACGCGAAGGCCATCGTGTGGGCGCACAACTCGCATGTGGGCGACGCGCGCGAGACCGAAATGGGCGCGCGCCATGGGGAGCGCAACCTGGGGCAGCTCTGTCGCCAGCGCTACGCCGAAGAGGCGGCGCTGATCGGCTTCGGCACGGACCATGGCTGGGTCGCGGCGGCGGACGACTGGGGCGGGCGCATGCATGTCAAGCAGGTGCAGCCGGCGCGGCAGGACAGCGTGGAAGGCCTGTTCCACAGGGCCGCGCCCGAGACCTGCTTCATCGATCTTCGCGCGCCTGGCGAAGCGCGCGCGCTGCTTGAGCGCGTGCGGCTGGAGCGCGCCATCGGGGTGATCTACCGGCCCGAAAGCGAGCGCACGAGCCATTACTTCGACGCTTCGCTCGCGCGCCAGTTCGACGGCTACGTCTGGTTCGACGAAACGCGCGCCGTCACGCCGCTGGGCGACGAGCCGAGGCCTGGGGCGTTCGAAACCTATCCGTTCGGGGTGTGAGTCACGCCGCCAGCATGGCGCCGATGTCGCGCGCCAGTTCATCGGGCGCATAGGGCTTTTCAAGAAAGCGCCCGTCCTTGGGCAGTTGCCGCTGCGCGGGCCTGCGCCGGCCTGACGTGATGATGATGTGAAGCTGCGGCAGCAGGCGGCGCGCGATGTTGGCGAGCTCAAGGCCATCGAGGCTGCCCGGCATGTCCACGTCGGTGAAGAGCACGTTGATGTCCGAACGGGCCTGCAGGATGGACAGGGCTTCGTCCGCGTTCCAGGCTTCAATCACCTCGAAGCCGGCGTCGATCAGCGTATCGGCCCCGAAGAGCCGGATGAGCGGATCGTCTTCGACGACGAGGATCGTGGGTCTGGCGCATTGGCGATCGTTGCTCATGTTCGTCAACTCTTCCGTCAACGGACTGTTCTCGCCCCGCGTTCAATTTGTGCTTTGTTTCGCTAAGATTTTATGAATCGCCGCTTCAACGCGCCGGCGCATCCACGTCCGCTGGCGTCGCCGGGGCTGGACCTGGCTCCTCGACGCTTCCGCTCTGCTGCAGCCACGCCATGACGATCCAGCACGCCACCGCCCATGCGGCTCCGCCCGACCAGCCCGCCAGCACGTCTGTGGGCCAGTGGACGCCGAGGTAGACGCGGCTGCATCCGATCAGCAGCGTGAGGCAAACGGCCACCGCGATGATGAAGCTTTTGACGCGCAGCCTGTCCTGCGTGCGCGCCAGCAGCGCCCCCCATGTGAGATAGACGATGGCCGACATCATCGCATGGCCGGACGGGAAGCTCTGGGTGTAGACGCGCGCGCCATGGGGCACGAGGTCGGGACGCGGTCTGGCGAAGCCCCACTTGAGGCTCTGGCTCAGCGCCATCCCGCTGACGATTGCGGCGATCGCCATCACGGCTGCGTGTCGCTTGCCTTGCAGGATCAGGCCGGTCATCAGCGCAAGGCTCACGAGCGTCAGAACCCCCACGCCCCCAAGGGCCGTGAAGTCGCGCATCATCTCTTCGAACCATTCCGGCCCGATGGGATCGCTGAGATCGGCCGCGTTGCGCAGCGCGAGCAGGATGCGGGTGTCGAAGCCGCGCGTGCCGCCTTCCATGGCTTCGTCGGCCAGCGCGACGAACGCGCCTGCGCCAGCGGCCACAAGCGCCATGGACACGACGATGCGCTTTTCAATTTTTCCGATGCGGGCGCGAAGGGACCTGATCATGCGCGCACGTTGGCATTCACGCGGGCGCGTTGCAATCAGCGTCAGCGGCGGTCGGCGTGAACACGCTCGGGCGCCGCGCCGTGGCCAGCGCGCTCCGCGTTCAACGCAGGCGCCTGAATCACCGCGCGCAGTTCGTCCAGGGCCGGCAGGGCCATCATCAACGCGATGGCGGCGGCCACTAGCGCGAAGAGCGCCGCGAGGCCGCTGCCCGTCGGGCGCAACTGCGCATGGCGGGCGGCTTCTTCATGCTCATGCCGATGCAGCCAAAAGGTCATCGCGGCGCACTCCGCACGCGCGGCGAACGCGGCCGTTCGCGCTTGCGTGCTCCGTCAATCCGCGAAGGAGCGCCGCGGTTCCGGACCTCATGGTTTCATGAGCGGAAGCTTCGCCGCTACCCTCTTGGGCGCGGCTCGCGGAGCCTGCAAGGCGTTCGATTCCGGCACAATCAAGGCGCTGTCTTAACGGATCATTAACCATCGAAGATCACATGATTTCATAGCAACCACAGAGCTTTATGCGCCCATGTCCGCTCGCAACGCCCAAGCTGTCCGATTCCGGGGACGTTCGTTCTTCGCGCTTGCGATCTCGCCCGACGCGCCCGTTTCGGCGTGGCTGGAGCGGCTCGACGGGTGGCTTGAACGTTCGCCGGGTTTCTTCACGCGCAACGCCGTGATCCTCGATGTCGCGGGCCTCGGCCTCAGCAGGCATGAGCTTCACGACTTGAACGCCGAGCTTGGCGCGCGCAAGATTCGCGTGCTGGGAGTCGAAGGCGCCGAGCCGGACTGGGCCGCGCCCGACATGCCGCCTTTCCTGAGCGGCGGCCGTGACGCCAAGACCGCGTCCGCCGATCCTGACGTGTCGCCCGTGAAAGCCGTCGTCGAAGAGCCCAAGCTTCAACCCCGGCCTGAGCCGCTGGCGAAGATTGCGCCTGTCCCGCAGGCGACGCCTGCGCGCGAAACGCTCACCATCGAGGCGCCCGTGCGCTCCGGGCAATGCGTGATGAATCCCGACGGCGACGTGATCGTGGTGGGCTCGGTGTCGTCCGGCGCCGAGATCATCGCCGCCGGGTCCATCCACATCTACGGCGCTCTGCGCGGCCGCGCGATGGCGGGCGCTTATGGGGACGGAGCGGCGCGCATCTTCTGCCGCCAGCTCGATCCCGAACTCATCGCCATCAACGGTCTCTACAAGACCGCCGACCAGATCGACGAGCCGCTGCGCAAGCAGCCGGTGCAGATCCGGCTCGTTCACGGCGACATGCAGATCACAGCTTTTTAAAGGGGAGAACCAGATATCATGGCCAAAGTCCTGGTGGTTACATCCGGCAAGGGAGGGGTCGGCAAGACGACCTCCACCGCCGCGCTCGGCGCAGCGCTGGCGCAGACCGGGCAGAAAGTCGCGGTCGTCGATTTCGACGTCGGCCTGCGCAACCTCGATCTTGTGATGGGCGCTGAACGCCGCGTCGTGTTCGACCTCATCAACGTCGCGCAGGGCGACGCGAATCTCAGCCAGGCGCTGATCCGCGACAAGCGCGTGGATACGCTCTACCTGCTCGCGGCTTCGCAGACGCGCGACAAGGACGCGCTGACGGAAGAAGGCGTCGCGCGCGTCATCGCCGAATTGCGCGAACGCTTCGACTGGGTGATCTGCGACAGCCCGGCGGGCATCGAGCGCGGCGCGACCCTCGCCATGCGCTTCGCGGACGTCGCCGTGGTGGTGGCGAACCCGGAAGTGTCGTCGGTGCGCGATTCGGACCGCATCATCGGGCTGCTGGATTCCAAGACGCTCAAGGCCGAGAGCGGCGAGCGCATGGAGAAGCACCTGCTGCTCACGCGTTATGACGCGGGCCGCGCCTCGCGGGGCGAGATGCTGAGCGTGGACGACGTGCTCGACATCCTGTCGATCCCGCTGCTGGGCATCATCCCTGAAAGCCTCGACGTGCTGCGCGCCTCCAACATCGGCGCCCCGGTCTCCATCGGCAACGTCGGAAGCCCTGCGGCCAACGCCTACATCGACGCTGCGCGGCGCCTGTGCGGCGTGCCTGTTCCCATGGTCCGCCCGCTGGAAAAGAAGGGTTTGCTGGGCCGGTTCTTCGGACGGAGGGCTGCATGAACATCTTCAATTTCTTCCGCCGCGGAGCCACCGCGCCCCTGGCGCGCGAACGCCTGCAAATCCTGCTGACTCATGAGCGCCAGTCGTCCTGCTCGCCGCAGTTGATCGCCATGATCCACAAGGAAGTGCTGGCCGCCATCGCCAAGCACATCGCGATCGATCCCGACAAGGTGGACATCGACATCCGCCACAAGGACAAGGTGTCGCTGCTGGAGATCAACCTCGAGATCCCCGCCAGCGTCAGCGAGGCGGCGGACAAGAAAGCCGCTTGAGGCGCTGCTTTTCTTCAAACGAACGAAAGCCGTCGTGGTCGCCCAGGCGATCATGACGGCGGTTCGGCTCTCCAGCCTTCAACGATTATTACCAAACAATACGAACAAAAACCTGCGGCTACGACGCAGCTGCCTGATTCTCGCCCATTAACCAAACTACAGAAACACGCACCGAACGTTTGTCGGGTCGCGGGAACGTTAGTTTTCATCGCGTCCGGCCAGCTCATTTTCATCGCGCGCACCAATGCGCAGCTTGCCGGGAGCGGAAGATTGGCCTCAGCTATTGGCTTTTTTTGTCGCGCGTTCGCTTATGGCGCAATTGTTCTCTCTGGATCAGTAATAACGCTCTCGGGCGGAAATGTTCCCAAGGCCGCCACGCATGCGAGCCTGACGGACGCGACTACGTCGGCGCCGCCGCGCCCGTTCGGTCTCGACGAACTCGAGCTGCGCATCAGCGGCGAGCCTGGCGCCAACGTGGGCGTCGAGGTTGCGGCGCGCACGTCGCCGTTCGGCGCGCTCGACGCGGAGGCGTTCGCCACGCAGGCCCACGGGGGCGTGCTGCGATACGGGGACGTGGCCATTACTCTCCCCTTCGACGCCGAGACGGACACGTATTCGTTCGGGCCCATGCGGCTCAAGCACCAGCTTGTCGAAACCATTCTGCGCGCCTCTTATCTCGCGGGCGTCGATCCGCGCCTGCTCATGGCGATCGCCGACAAGGAATCCAGCTTCGTCGCCAGCGCACGGGCCCCGACGTCCTCCGCCACGGGCCTGTTCCAGTTCATCGACGCCACATGGCTCAAGGCCGTGCGCGACTTCGGTCCGCAGTTCGGCCTCTCGGTCGAGGCCGCCGTGGTCGCAGGGTCGGAAGCGCAGCCGACGGTGGGCGACGAAGCCGAGCGCGCCCGCATCCTCTCCATGCGGCGCGACCCCTTCCTGGCGACGCTGTTCGCCGCCGCGATGCTGCGCCGCGAGCAGGAGAAGCTGAGCGTCCGCATGGGCCGCACCATCACGGAGGCCGAGGTCTACCTCGTGCATTTCCTCGGGCCCGCGGGCGCAGAGAAATTCCTCGCCGCCTTGGCCGAAACGCCCGCGCTGGCGGCCGCTAACCTCCTGCCTGCGGCGGCGCGCGCCAACAAGCCGATCTTCTTCACGCACAAGACGGTGTTCATGCGCGCCAAGCGCCGCAAGGCGAAGGCCGTCTCGATCGCCAAGGTGGTGCCGGTGTCGCTGTCGGTCGCCGAAGTGCACGGCAAGATCGGGGACTCGCTGGAGCGCCGTCTGGTGCGCTACAGGACCCTGGATTTCGGCGGCGCCTCCAGCGGCGCCGGCGACCGCCAGGACCTCTGAGAGCGGAGCCCGGCACGGGAACCATCCGGGGAGCGCGCGGTTGCGTGTGCTCCATACGGACATGATCGCGGTTCCCCATGGGCGAGTTGCGCCATCCCCTGACCGCCCGCAGCGTTCACCTGTGCGTGGACATGCAGCGGATCTTTTCGAACGAAGGCCCTTGGGCCACTCCGTGGATGGAGCGCGTGCTGCCGCGCATCGAGCGCCTCGCGGAGCGGTTTCCCGAGCGCACGGTCTTCACCCGCTTCATCACGCCTGAAAATCCCGCCGACATGCACGGCATGTGGCGGCTTTACTACGAGCGCTGGCCGCAGACGACGCAACGCGTGCTCGACCCCAAAATGCTGCATCTCATGCCGACGCTTGCGCGCCTGGCGCCGCCCGCGCAGGTGGTGGACAAGAGCGTCTACTCGGGCTTCGCGCAAGGCGCGCTTCCGGCGCTGCTGCGGGCGCGCGGCGCGGACGCGCTCATCGTCACCGGGGCCGAGACGGACGTGTGCGTGCTCGCCACCGTCATGGGCGCCATCGACCACGGTTACAGGGTGGTGCTGGCGACCGACGCGGTGTGCAGCTCCTCGGACGCGTGCCACGACGCGTTGCTGACCGTGTACCGCAACCGGTTCGCGGTCCAGATCGAGACGGCGGACGTCGAGACCGTGCTGTCCGCCTGGCCCACATAAGGCCCCCTGCGGAGGACGCGGGGGCCGGCCGCCCCGAGGGCTCTTTTCAGCCCGCGGGAGGAATGCTAAGTGTGGCGAACCAGACCGGGCCCCTCTGGCGACCTTGTGAAAGGTCGCGATGTCGGACTGGACCTAATCGGAGTGGCTCGGTCGGTCCTGCCTCGTTTTCGAGGTTCCCACGCGTGATTCGCCAGTGGCGGAACGCCTGGAATGACGGCTGGTCCTGTCGCTCCCCTTCATGGTCGGAGAGGCGCAAAAATGGATAGCCTGCTTTCAAACATAACCACCCTATTCACGGGCGACGCCTTGAGCGTCCTCCTTCAGGTCATCATGATCGACCTGGTGCTCGCGGGCGACAACGCCATCGTCATCGGGCTTGCGGCCGCGGGCCTGCCGAAGGAGATGCGCGCGCGCGCCATTCTCATCGGCGTCATCGCCGCCACCGTGCTGCGCATCGTGTTCGCGGGAATCACCACGCAATTGCTCGCCATGGTGGGCCTGCTGCTCGCGGGCGGCATCCTGCTGCTGTGGGTGTGCTGGAAGATGTGGCGCGAGCTTCGCGCCGGCCATGCCCAGGAACAGCACGACGCCGAGGAAGCTCTGGCGGGCCGGGACCTTCCGGATGACGCGGCAGGCGCGCCGCGCAAGACGTTCGCGCAGGCGGCGTGGCAGATCGTGGTGGCCGACGTCACCATGTCGCTCGACAACGTGCTCGCCGTGGCGGGCGCCTCGCGCGAGCATCCGTGGGTGCTGGTGTTCGGGCTCGGCCTGTCCATCGCCCTGATGGGCCTGGCGGCTTCGTTCATCGCCCGCCTGCTGCAGAAGCACAAGTGGATCGCCTACGTGGGCCTCGCGGTCATCCTCTACGTCGCCGTCGAGATGATCTGGCGCGGCGCGCACGAGGTGTGGCCCTACCTGCCGTTCTAAGGGCGGCCAGCGTTTCCGATGCGCTAAAATCGGGAAGCCCTGCGGCGCGTTGGGGATGAACCAACGCGCCGCAGCGACGTTCTTCAGGCAGGGACGCTTGCCGGTCGCTGCAGAGCCATCGACGGTTCCCCAAAAGGCGGCCCAGCGTGCACCCGGGCCGCCTTTTGCTCGTCTGGAACAAGCCCGCCGCAGGCCGCGTTGGCTGGGACGCTTTCGCAACCGGAGAGGCCCCATGTCCGAGACCCAGAATCTGTCGCTTGGCGAGCGCATCGTCTACGTGGCCGCCGGCCTTGGGCTCGCGGCGGCCGGCGTGAAGCCCCGGCCGAACCCGCTGCTCAACGTGGCGGCGCTGCTGGGCGGTTCCTGGCTCGCCTGGCAGGGCATGCAGGGCTATTGCCCGGTCAAGGCCGCCCTGATGGACGAGGGCGCGCCGCGCATAGGCTGACGGGCCGCGCTTTCAGCCGCGCCGCTCCGGTGCTACGAGGCGCTCGTGAACCGGAGGATCCCCATGACCACGCAAGCGCCGGCGGACGCCTATGAGGCCGACCGCAGCCGCATCCGCGAACTCATCCAGAACTGGGCCTTGTGGCGCGACATGGGCGAGTGGGCCGGCATGCGCTCGGTCTGGCATGACGACGGCCGCATGCAGGCGACCTGGAAGCAGGGCGGGGCGGACGAGTTCGTGCAGGCCACCATCGACGCCTGGGACAAGGGCGTGACCATCCTGCACATGCTGGGGGGCACCACCGTCGAGGTGCGCGGCGAGCGCGCCGTCTCCATCACCAAGGTGACGGTGACGCAGCGCGCCTTGGCGGAAGGCGTCGAATGCGACGTCATCTGCATGGCGCGCCATTACGATTTCTGGGAGAAGCGCTCGGGCCGCTGGGGCCTGGTGCTGCGCGAGGGCATCTACGACAAGGATTGGATCGCCCCGGTGGAGCCGGGTGCGCGGATCGCGCTCGACCCCGGCCTGCTGGCGCAATTCCCGCCTGAATACCGCCACCTCGCCTATCTGCAGACGAAGGCCGGTTTCCCGGTCAAGCGCGACATGCCCTGCCTCAAGGGCCCGGCCGTGGAGGCGCTGTACGCGCGGGGCGCCGGGTGGCTTGGCGGCGCGCCGACCGCCTGGGCGCGAGAGCCCGCCGGTTGAACCTGACCAGCCCAGCGGCTATCGTCGCCTCAACATCCAAGAAACCCGAGGGGAAACACATGACCGATCTTTCGCACACCCGCCTGACCCGCCGGCAGGCGCTGGGCGCGGGCCTGGGCGCCGCAGCGCTGGGCGTCGCCGGCTCGGCGCCGGCGTTCGCGCAGGCCGCCTATCCCAGCCAGACCATCCGCTTCATGCTGGGCTATGCGGCGGGCGGGGGCGCGGACATCGTGGCGCGCTATTACGCCGCCAAGCTTCAGGAACTGTGCGGCCAGACGGTGATCGTCGTCAACCGGCCAGGCGCGGGCGGCAACATCGGCGCGCAGCAGGCTGCGACCTCCAAGCCGGACGGCTACACGATCGTGCTGGCGCCCAACATCGCCTTCCTGGGCAACGTCAGCGCCTACAACAATCCCGGCTACCATCCCGTGCGCGACTTCGTCCCGGTGACGACGCTCGCCATCCTGCCGTTCATCTTCGCCGTGGGCCCGAAATCGCCCATGAACTCGATGGCGGACCTTGTGGCGCTCATCAAGCAGAAGGACGGCAAGGCCACGTACGGCGGCACGACCACGACGGCGGTGCTGGCGACCGAGCTGCTGCTGTCGGCCATCGGCGGCAAGGCCACCAAGGTGCCCTACAAGTCCATGGGCGATTCCGTGCCGGACCTCGACGGCCAGCTTGATTTCGTCGTGGCGGACGGCACGTTCGCCATCGGGCAGGCGCGCGCGGGCCGCATCAAGATGCTGGCCTCCACGCTCCTGCAGCGCAGCGGCACGGCGCCCGAGGTGCCGACCATGGATGAGCTGGGCTACAAGGGCTACGAAGTCCCGGCGTGGTGGGCCGCCTACGCGCCCAAGGGCACGCCGCCCGAGATCGTCGCCAAGCTGGAAGGCTGGTTGAACCAGATCGCCCGCACGGAAGAGACCAAGGCTTTCCTGCTCAACGTCGCCACCGATCCTTACCCGGGCGATTCGAAGATGCTCGGCGCCAAGATGGTGGAGGAGACCAAGCGCTGGGGCGAGCTGATGGAGCGCTACGGCATCGAGAAGCAATAGCCCCCGTCAGGCGAGCGCGCGTCCCTCGCGGGCGCGCAGCTCGTTGTGAATGTCGACGGCGGCCAGTTCGCCCTGCGCCATCGCGACGGCGAGCTGGTTCAGCCCGGTGACGATGTCGCCCGCCGCATAGCAGCCATGGACGGACGTTTTCTGGCGCCCGTCCGTCACGATCCGCCCGTCGGGATGCAGGTTCACCCCGAGCTGCCGCGCGAGATCGCAGCGCGGCTCCATGCCCAGCGCCGGATAGATCGCCGCCACGTCGAGCGCGCGTCCGTCCGCCAGCCGCAGGCGCAGGCCCTCCGGGCGTTCTTCCAGCATCTCGAGCGGCGTCTCCTCGATGCGCACGCTGAACGCGGCCGCACGCTCGCGCGCCATGCGGGACGGCTCCAGCCTGTCCTGGAAGGACACCACCGTCACGTCCCGCGTGTAGGTCGACAGGAACAGCGCCGCCCCGACCGCCTTGTCGTCATGGCCCAGCACCGCCAGCGGCTGGCCGATCAGCTCATAGGCGTCGCAGATGGCGCAATGGCGCACGAGGCCCTCGCGCACCGCCTTCAGCGGCTGGGGCATGGGCGGCTGCACGTCCACCACGCCGGTGGCGAGGACGACGTTGCGGGCGGCGATCTCCCGCCCGTCCACCATGGCCCGGAAGCAGCCGTCCTCTCCGCGCGCGAGCGACGTCACATGGCCCTCCCGGCGCGCGCCGGGCGCGAAGCGCTCCAGCTGCTCGCGCATGCGGCCGATGAGCTCCTGGCCCGTCACGCCGTCGGGGAACGCGGGGTGGTTGCGCGTGCGCGGAATCAGCTCTGCGCGGCTAGCCCCGCCGTCGATCAGCGCCACATGGCGGCGAAAACGCGCAAGGTAGATCGCGGCCGTCAGGCCCCCGGGGCCGCCGCCGACGACGAGACAATCGAGAGGTTCCAAATCATTTACCTCGTCGCGCAGGAGGAGCGGCGCGCGGCCGTTACGGTGGGGACATTGCTGTTTCTTTTAACGCGGGGATTTGTTAGTCGTTCAATCTTGAACTTAACCATGAACGAGATCGGGACGACATGGGGCGCGCCGGGCTGACGACGACGGACGACCCCGCCGCCGCCGCTCTGCGGCCGCTGGCCGACTGTCTGGGTCCTGACGCGTTCAACGAGCTGATGGCGGACTTCGACGACGCCGCGGTCGAACAGACCTCCGTTCTGACGGACGAATTGTGGGGCGCGAGCCGTTCCAGCCACCTGATCCTGCGGCGCGGGGAGGCGGCGGCGGCCGGCGCCCGCGTGGTGGTGCTGACGCCGCCGTTTCTGAAGCGCGGGCTGGCCTACGTGAAGTTCGGCCCGTTCTGGCGGCCGCGCGCCGGCGATCCAGACATCGCGACGTATCGCGACGCCGTGGCGGCCCTGGTCGAGGAATACGCCCACCGCCGCGGCCATTGCCTCACGGCGTTCGTGCGCCCCTCCCGCGAGCACGCCGCTGCGGAAGCGGACGTCCTGCGCGACTTGGGCTTCGTGCAGCGTCGGTCGTATCCGAACCCGGAACGCTATTTCGTGCGCGTCGCGCCCACGGCGGACGAGCAGATGGGCGATATCGACCAGAAGTGGCGCTACAAGCTGCGGCAGGGGTTGAAGCACGGCCTTCTTGTGGAGATGCGGCAGGACGCGGAGGCGGTGGCGATCTTTGGAGCGCTGCACGACGAGATGCAGCGCCGCAAGGCCATGCCGGCTCCTGCGGGCCTCGCGCTGCTGTCGCGGATGATCGAGGGCTCGCCGCCGTCGCTGCGGCCGCAGGTCTTCCTGGCGAGCCACGAGGGGCGACCGGTCGCGGGCGCCATCATGGTGGTGGCGGGCGACACGGCGGTTTACCTGTATGGCGCCGCAAGCCCGGCCGGGCGGGACCTCAACGCCGGCTATGTGCTGCAATGGCGCATCATTGACTGGCTGCGCGGATTGGGCCTCGTGCACTACGACATGGGCGGCACCGGCGGCGAGCAGGGCCTCCACCAGTTCAAGAAAGGCCTGCTGGGGCGCAGCGGCGCCATCGTGGCCATTCCGGACGAATTCGACTACTGGCGCGACCCGCGCGGCCGCCTGGGGGCTGACCTCGTGTTCGGCGCCCGGGTGGCCAAGCGCACGCTGGCGGGCTGGAAGGCGCGCCTGTTCAAGTCCATGTCCTGATCGCGAAGCCCAGGACGGCGCAGATCGCCAGCGTTCCCGGCACGCCGAGCCGGAATTTCAACAGGCTCGCCACCGCCACCAGGGCGAGCAGCGCCGCCCACACGTCGAGGCTCCGCAGGACGGGCCATTGGATGGAGGCCGGGCCAGCCGCAATCGTCGTCATCTCGCGGAACAGCACGTGCAGGGCGAACCAGATCGCCAGGTTGAGGATGACGCCCACGACCGCCGCCGTGATGGCCGCCAGCGCGCCCGACAAGGCCTTGTTGCCCCGGATGCGCTCCACGAAGGGCGCGCCGAGGAAGATCCAGAGGAAGCACGGCACGAAGGTCACCCAGGTGGTGACCACAGCGCCCAGGACGCCGCCGCCCAGCGGCGTCAACCCCAGCGGATTGCGGAAGCCCGCCAGAAAGCCGACGTACGTCAGCACCAGGATGAGCGGGCCGGGGGTGGTCTCGGCCATCGCGAGCCCGTCCAGCATTTCGCCGGGCTCCAGCCAATGGTGCGTCTCCACCGCCTGCTGCGCCACATAGGCCAGCACCGCGTACGCGCCCCCGAAGGTGACCACCGCCATCTTCGAAAAGAAGCTCGCGATGTCCACATAGGCGCTGCGCCAGCCGAAGACCGCCCCCAGGGCAACGAAGGGCAGCAGCCACAGGGCGCCCCACACGGCCGCCACCTTCAGGCTGCGGCCCCAGCTCGCGGGCGGGTGCGCCGTCTCGTCGCCCAGCACCGAGGCGGCTTCGCCCCCGCCATGGCTTGCGGGCTCGAAGACCTTGGGCCAGTTGCGCGCGCCCACATAGCCGATCAGTCCGGCGGCGAGCACCACGAGCGGGAAGGGCGCGTCGAAGACGAAGAGCGCCCCGAAGGCGCCCGCCGCAAGCGAGACCATCACGCCGTTGCGCAGCGCGCGCTTGCCGACGCGCCAGACGGCCTCGATCACGATGGCGAGCACGGCGGCCTTGAGGCCGAAGAACAGGCTCCCGAGCCAGTGCGTGTCCTGGAAGACCGCGTACAGCGTCGCGAGGGCGAGGATGACGCAGAAGCCCGGCAGAACGAACAGCACGCCCGCCACGACGCCGCCGCGTGCGCCGTGGAGGAGCCAGCCAATGTAGATGGCGAGCTGCTGCGCCTCCGGTCCGGGCAGCAGCATGCAATAGTTGAGCGCGTGCAGGAACCGCGCCTCGGAGATCCAGCGGCGCTCCTCCACCAGCTCCTTGTGCATGAGCGCGATCTGGCCGGCGGGCCCGCCGAAGCTCAGCAGGCCGATGCGCAGCCACACGCGGAACGCTTGCGCGAACGTGGGGCGCGGGGGGGCCTCGCGAGCGGTGATTTCGTGCGGCGGCGTCGAGTGTTGCATGGCCTCATGTCTACAGGCGCGCCGCGTCCCAGTCGCCTGTTTTGCGCGCCGCCGGCGAGCGCCGGAACCCGCGTGGCGCCGGCCGGTTGACCGCAATGGACGTCAAAGGTCGGCCGGCGAGGCGTCGATGGAATGGAAAGACAAGTACTTCAAGCTGAACTGCCCGCGTTGCGGCGTCGAGAACCACGTCATCGTCACCTATGACGGCGCAAAGTCCAGCAGCGACGAAACGGGCCTCTGCTACGCGTGCAACGAGCCCCTCCACACCGAGAAGTGCTTCATGGTCTGGGTCGCGCCCAGCCGCAAGGAGGTGGAGCGCAGGGTCGCGCGCGCGGCGGGCCTGGCCCGCGTGTTGTGAGGTGAAACCTGCGGCGCGGCGAGCCGTTGGTGTGCGTACCTGATCCAGGAAAGGACCCGACATGGCGAACGCCAACCGGAAGAAAATGGGCAAGGGCGCGCAAGGCAAGGGGGCGGGCGTGGGCGCGCTCACCGAGGCGCCCAAGGAGATGATCGGCGAGAACATGACCCTGTCGAACCGCGACAAGAGCCGCCATGCGGACGAACGCGGGCTGGACAGCCGCGCCGTGATGAACGAACAGGGGCAGGACCACGCCGGAGCCCGCGACGCGGAGTCCCGGGGCGCCAAGGAACAGTCCTGACGCGCGGGCGCGGCGGGCGATCAACGAAAGAGCGAAGCCATGGCCAGAGCGACCCGTACGCGCCGTTTTGAAGACGCCGCGCTGCTGCTGGGCCGCCTGCTCATGGCGGCGCTGTTCCTTGTCGCCGCCTACGGCAAGATCATGGGGTACGCCGGCACGATCGGCTATTTCCGCAAGCTGGGCGTGCCGGAACCCTCCATCGCGGTCCCCGCCTCCATCTTCGCCGAGTTGGCCATGGGGCTCCTGATGCTGGTCGGCTACCAGACGCGGCTCGCGGCGCTCGCCATCGCGGCGTTCAGCGTCGTGAGCGCCCTGCTGGCGCATTTCAACTTCGGCGACGCCAACCAGATGAACCATTTCCTGAAGAACTTCGCGATCGCGGGCGGCGCGCTGGCGTTCTTCGTGAGCGGCGCTGGCGCCTATTCGCTGGACGCCTCCCGGCGGCTCTGAGCGGAGGGCGCGGGCGCGGCGCGTTCCAGTTCGGCGCGCCGGTCCCCGATGGCGGACCTCGCCGAATCGATGGCGAGGATCAGCGCGCTCATCACGCGCGTGGTCGTCGTGCGCTGGCGCGCGTAGCTCAGGCAGGTCTTCACAAGATCGTCGATCTCCCGGGTCAGCGCGTCAAGTTCGTCGCGGGTCTGGGCGCATCGCGCCTCCTTCATGAGCTCGCCGAGCCGCTCCAGCACCTCGTCGACGATTTCGCGGCGCCGCCGCACCAACAGCCGCGCCATCCAGGCGGCGCCGGAGCTGACGCCGCCGCCGGCGAACAGCGCGAACCACATCCAGTCGCCGTAGCGGTCCATGAACGTCTGCTGCTCGCGGTTGAAATAATCGAGCGCGCCGCGATGGTTCGGCAGGACGGAGCTGGTCGCCGTGTCGTTGTCGGGCGCCTTCATGAGGTTGATGGCGGGCTCGGTGCGGGCGATGCCCGAGCGCAACTGGAACAGGCGTTCGGTGAGCACCGACACGGGGCCGCGGTCGAGAGCCGCGCGCGCCATCAGCCGATAGGACACGGCGGCGGTCTTGGTCTCTTCGTCGGGAATGGCGGGCCGGGCGCTGATGGCCCCGGGGGGCAGCGTCATGCTGACGAGCGCAGGCGTGCGCAGGCTCAGCGCCTCGCCCTCCGGGATGGGGACGAGCGCCGCCGGGTCCTTGGCGTTGAACGAGACGGCGCGCGCCAGCGCCCGCGCGGCGTCGCTTGAAGGCGCGGCGATGAAGGCCAGCGCCTGGATCTTCTTGTCGCGGAAGGCGGCCTCCACGTCGCCCGCCTGGACGGTGGAGACCTCGAGGGCCGGCGGGGCCAGGTCGTAATACGCCAGCAGCGCCTGCAAGGCCTGAAGGTCCGCCTCATGGCGCGGCACGAAGCCCAGCCGCTTGCCGGCCAGCTCCGCCATGCTCTCGATCTTCGCGCTCGCCGGGGCGAGCAGCACGAAGGCGTCCTCGCGAAGGACCGCGAGGGTCGAGCCGTTGCTGGGCAGCAGCACGTCCGGCCGCACGACCGCCAGATCGGCGCGCCCGTCCTGCAGGGCCTGCGCGCTGTCGCGCACGTTGTCATGGGGCTGGACGATGAGGCGGATGCCGCCGCGCCGCTGGTCGAAGGTCTGCGCCAGCGCGCGCACGATGCGCGCCTCCGAGCCGTCGGGCGGGCCGACCGCGACCACGAAGCGCGTGGGAGAAAACACATACCAGTAGGCCAGCGCCACGATGGCGCCGGCGGTGAGGAAACCCAGAACGACGAGCGGATAAAGCCAGTTGTCCCGCCGTAGCCGCTCGATCCAGTCGTCGATCATTCCGCCTCGCTGCAAGCCCCCCTACATGCGTGTGGATTCGGCGTCCTGCTCCTCGCCCTTCTCGATCTCCGCCCCGATCGCCTCCACGGACGCGCCCGCCTCGATGCGCTTCTTGATGTCCTGGAGGCGCGTGAGCTGCTGCAGGAGCTGCGGCACGTGGTCGAGATTCTCCATGAACTGCCACACGTAGACGATCATGGCGAAGATTTCGCCCGCCCCAAGCTCGGGACGGTAGGTGGCGCGCACCAGCACGATGACGAAGAGGAGGATCGACAGCACCTCGATGATGGCCCAATTGAAGGCCTCCGCGTCCGAGAGGCGCACGCGCCAGTTGCGGACGTTGCGGAAATGCTCTGCGACGCCCGCCGGCTTGGCGGCGTCGATGGTCTGCACCTCTTCCTCAAGCTGGTTGTTCAATCCCTGGTTGAGGCGATAGCTCACGCGCACGTAGACGACGTTGACGAAATAGACCGGCCCGAGCAGCATCAGCATCAGCGCGCCCACGATGGTGTCGTAGACGAACAGCATGGCCAGCGAACCGAACACGCCCACGATGGCGGTGATCAGGATCGACAGGTCCTTCTCGAAGAAGGTGACGAATTCGCGCGACATGGCCGAGCGCGCCGAGACCGTCGTGGCCGGTATGCCGTGCCCGCGCTGCCGCAGGATCGTCTCCTCAACCAGCTCGTTATAGACGGTGGTGTAGAGGCGGGTGTCGTACATGCGGCGGATCAGGCCGATGGTGGAGCGCGCCATCCACGCCAGAACGATCGGCAGGGCGAGGTAATAATTGTGCGCCAGCAGCCCGTTGATGGCGATGCCGGTGGCCCAGGGGTAGGACAGTTCGAGCAGGTCTTCGGCGAGCGTCAGCCCATACGTGAAGGAGATGCGCCAGCGATAGCGCCGCAGCGCGTCCAGCGCCGACGTTCCCCTGGCTTGTGGCGCACGCATCGGATTGAACTCCGTCCCTCAACCAGGCCCGGGCGTTCCCCGTCTCCTCGCTATTGTGAGACGCAGAGCTCAAGCGAATGGTTCCGGCGGTCCGCGCAGGCGCCCGCCGTCGTCAACTTGCATCCTCAGCTTGCCCTTTGCAATGCGCCTAGCACCTCGACGTCGGGCAGATGCTGTTGATGGCGCGCTGGTTGCTGCGCTCCAGCCGCTCCAGCCGTTCGTTGGTCAGGCCGGTCCTTTCGGCGGCGTTGCAGGCGCCGACAACGTCGGCGGGAAAATCGCCCGGGCGCTGGCGCGCCTGCGCGCAGCGCGGATCAGCCCCGGCGCGTCCGGGCGCGGGCGCCACGGCTCCCGTGGTCATGCCGGGGCTGCGCGGACCTGAGTCCGAGGGCTGCGTGGATCCCGAGGCGCCCGGCATGCTGCGCGAGCCGGTGACAGGGCTTGACGTCGTGGCGGGCGGTTGCGGGGCAGGCGCGCTGGTCTGGTTGGAGGGCAGGGACGCGGGCGGCGAGCCGGGAGCAGGCGCGGGCGCGTTCGACCCGATGGCGGGCGCGTTCGTGGGCGCGGTTCCGGTCGCCCCTGTGGACGCGCCGCCGGTGGCGCCGCCGCTCGCGCCCGCGGTGGAGCCGCCCGCGCTCGAGCTGGTCTGGGCGACGGCGGGCGGGCCGAGAGCGATCAGCGCGGCCAGAAGCGGCGGGATGAAACGACATGCGCCCATGGGTGCCTCCAGGATGTGCGGGCCGACGCGGCAAGCGCCGCGCCGCGTGCTCAAGTGCAAATCCCTGAAACTGCCGGGCGTTCCCCAAAGCTCGTCAGTTCGGCGCGGACTTCACGTAATCTTCGAGCCAGGCGCGGTCTTCGTCCGAGATCGCCAGCGCCTTACGCACCTCGGCCTGCACGCCGTCGGACGCCTCGTAGTCGGGCACGAAGCCCAGCAGCTTCTCGGCGTCCTGCGCATACTCCCTGTCGCCGTCGAGCTTGCGCAGCGCGGCCCGGATGTCCTGCACGGCCGCCGCCGGCACGTCGGGCGGGAAGACCACCATGCGCTGCATGGCGCCGTTGAGCGCCAGCGCCTGCCGGTACACGTCCCACAACCTGCCGGAGGGCTCCACGCCCTTCACCTGCTTGTAGAACTCGTGGAAGGGCGGCAGCGGCACGCCCTTGATCTGGGAGGGTTCGGCGAAGCGCGTGCCGTTCCAGCCCGGATCGTAGAAAAGTGGAATCGCCTCGCCCTTGGCCACCATGCCGGGCTCCACGATGGAGCGATAGCCGGGCGGCGACTCGGCGAAATAGGTGATCTCGCCCCGCTGGAAGGCGAGCCGCGCGCCCGAATTGCTCTTGTAGCCGGTGACGTACTTGTATTTCAGCCCCAGCATGTCGGACGTGAGCCGCAACAGGAGGTCCTTGGAGGAATCCGCCGACAGCCCGCCGATCACGAGGCCCTGCGCCTTCAGGACGTCGCCCGGCCCTTTCAGCCCCGGGGCGGTGTCGGCGCGCACGTAGTAGACCGTGGTGCCGGGCTGGTAGGCCACCATGGTGTAGGACATGAAGTCGACGCGGGATTTCTCCTTCACGCTGACGTAGCGCCACGCGGCGCCCGTCAGATAGCCCATCGTCGTGCCGTCGCGCGGCGCGATCTCGCCGAGATAATTGGTGCCGACGCCGCCGCCCGCGCCTTCCATGTTCTGGGGCAGGATCGACGGCTTGCCGGGGATGTGCTTGCCCAGATGCCGGGCCAGCAGGCGGCCCTCGATGTCCGTGGGCCCGCCGGGCGCAAAGTTGATGAGCAGCGTGATGCGTTTGCCAGCGTAGAAGTCGGCGGCGTGGGAAGCGCCCGGAACGGCGCACAACGCCAGCAAGGCGAGAAGGGCCGTCGGCAGCAGGCTTGTGCGCGCGGACTTTTGCATCGCTGTCTCCTCCCGGCCCGCGCGGCGCTGTGCGCGCGCGTCGCGACTGGCCGCCTCTGCGGGCGGCTGCATGCAGATTGACCCGCGCCGGGCCGCCGCGCAAGCGCCGTCGCGCGCATCGCCGGCGGGCTATTTGCGGGCCGCCAGCGCAGCGTCCGGCGCGCGCTTGCGGGCGCTTTCGAGAAGACGGCTGGCGTAGGCGAGCAGGGCGTCGCCGCGCTCGTCGCGGCGGCAATCGGGCGCGGCGTCCGCCAGCAGGGCGCGCAGGCGCGTGATATGCCGCTCGAGGTCAGCGTCCGCCTCGCGGTCGTCGAGCCCTTCCCAATCCAGGAAATGATCGCGCGCCTCGGCGGCGCGATCGAAC
>JAQGJX010000096.1 GCA_028290405.1 Hyphomicrobiales bacterium | reverse complement strand
AAATTTGCTGAAGTGACACAAAACGTGACACACGGCGTTTTGGTGATTGCCGCCGCTCCATACTTTCAGTAACTTAGGGGCGCACGCTAGCAACTCTGATCCTCTCTCACAGCACCAGCTCAGCGCGCGGCTTTGTTGCTCCTCCCGAAAATGTGCGTCGTGGGCGCCGTTCCGCCGTATGGTCGATCAGATCGGGCACGGGCGTTTGGGACCCGGCGTTCCTATCCGCTTCTTCCGTCGCCCTGCCCGGCGGGGAGCGGATGGCCGGCAAGTTCCTTGCCGTGCTTCCCGGCGAAGCAGTCATCGAACTCAACGACAAGCAATGGCTGATTCGCGAGACGGCCGGAGCCCCGTCGCCAAACTAAAAAAGGGCCCGGGGTGAACCGGGCCCTTCTGGAAGAGTGCGTAAGGCCGGAGACGGCTCTTAGGTGTTGGGCTGCACGTACAAGATCGGCGACATCAGCGACTTGATCGGATCGAGCGAAGCGCCCGAGCGGTCGCGCTGGATGAGCGTCTGCGTTCCGAAATTCCACTTCACGCCGACCATGGCGCGCGTTTCCTTTTCGACGAAGTCAGCGTTTCCAGCGACTTTGAACTTTCCGCTCCGGTAATCCAGCTCAGCGAAGGCGCTGATCGGCGAGGCGTCGAAGCGATATTCCGACTTCACCCCGACGAGCCACGCGGAGTGGTCGATGCCGAAGCCGTCGATCTGCTCAGAGCTGAGGGCCGAATAGCTCGCCTTCAGGGCGAACATCCAGTTCGGGGTCGCGAACATGCGAGCCTGGCCGGCCACAACCCAGCCGTCCGCTGCAATGCTGCTGGGATAGAAGGGGAAGCTGTAGTTCTGATAGGCGGCCTGTCCGTACAGGGTCACGGGGCCCAGGAAATACTGCGCTTCGGCGCCGAGGTAGTACTCACGGCTCGAAGAATAGCTGCTGTTGTTGCTGACGGCCTGGGCGATGACGCCGACGAGACCGACGGACGAGTCCCTCATGAAGACGTGGCCCGTGAGGGCGGACGAATGATTCTTCACCTCTTCGTCGCTGTCCGCGTACACGGAGCGGGCGAAAACGCCATCAGCCTGGAAGCCGAAATTGCCCATGAGGGGAGCTGCGAACGTCGCGCGGGCGTTGAGGTTCAGCCCATCGGGCTTATGCTCGCCTTCGTTCCACTGGTTGTAGCCAAGCGACAATGAGCCGAACGCGTCAAACGAGTTGGCGACGGGCGCCGGCGCCATCGCGGGAGCGCGGGCCGGAAGATCGGCCGCAACCGCTCCAGCGGACACGAGGCACAGGGCGCTCGCCAAGAGACCATTTTTCATTATGACGCTCCTTCAGGGTCATCCAAACAGGACGGTCCTGATAGAGGCCATAATGTACTCCTGGTATTTACATTAGGAGCGGCGGCCAGTTGCCCGGCAAAGCGTGTCATTGCAGCCACACACGTGCGCGTTGCGGATAAAATTTGAAGGATAAACTAGCCTGATAAGCATCCGCGGAGCGGCGGGGCGCGCGGCAGGCGTTTCGTCATGCATGCCCAGCGCCAAGGCGGGACAGGGCTGGCGCTGCGGATTGGCTGATGGCGTGAGGCGAAAGAATGACGCGAAGAAAGCTGGAACGACAGTCGAGCGGCTCAGCGCAATGACGTCCACGTCCACATAAGGAGGACAGCGAGGGGCTAAAAACAACAAAACCCAGCGCCGAAGCGCTGGGCTGAGTCACTTGCTTCCTTGTCATTCAAACGTGGTTGAACGACCTACGTGTCACGGCTATTGCTGCGAGTCGATCATCAGCGCGGGGGGAGCCAAGGAGCGGAACGGATCGAGCGAAGCGCCCGAACGATCGCGCTGGATCAGCGTCTGCGTGCCAAAGTTCCACTTCGCGCCGACCGTCACGCGCGTGTCGTTTTCGCTCACGGACGAGCCCTCGCCCTTGTAGGCGCCGCGGCGATAATCCGCCTCAGCGATCAAGCTGATCGGAGAAGCCGCCAGGCGGTACTCAGCCTTGGCCCCGATGGTCCAGGCGTTGAGGTCGAAGCTGGAGCCATAGGCGTCGAAGCTCAGGGTCGAATACCCGCCCTTCAGGGCGAACATCACGTTCGGCGCGGCGAAATACCGGACCTGACCGGCGAGGGCGAACCCATCGGAGTCCATGGAAGTTCCGTACATTCCGACGCCGAGGTTCTGGTACGCCGCCTGTCCGTACAGGGTGACGTTGCCCAGGAAATACTGGCCTTCAACACCGATGAAGTACTGACGGTCAGAAATGTAGCTGCTGTTCTTTGAGCTGGCCTGGGCGATGAGGCCGAACAGGCCGGCGTTGGAATCGCGCCAGAACAAGTGTCCCGCGAGCGAGCCGGTGTTGTTGATCATGTTGCCTTGGTCGGCGGACAGCTTGGAACGTTCGAACGTTCCATCCGCCTGAAAGCCGAGCGCGCCCGACAGGGGGGCGGCGAACGAAGCGCGACCCTGGAGATTGAGCCCGTCAAGCGATTGTCCCTCGAAATCCCAGCTGTTGTAGCCAGCCGACAAAGAGCCGAACGCGTCGAACGAGTTGGCGACGGGCGCCGGCGCCATCGCGGGAGCGCGGGCCGGAAGATCGGCCGCAACCGCGCCAGCAGACACGAGGCACAGGGCGCTCGCCAAGAAACCATTTTTCATTATGACGCTCCTTCAGGGTCATCCAAACAGAGCGATCCTGTTAGAGGCCATATTGTACTTCTGGTATTTACATTAGGAACTCTGCCTTATTCCTCTGCAAAGCGTGTCATTGCAGCCACACACGTGCGCGTTACGGATTACACTTGAAGGATAAACTACAGTAATAAGCATCGGCGCAGCGGCGGGCGCATGGGCGGCCTGAACACGCATGTGCCGTGTGCGACAGAGCGAGACACGAGATGGCTGACGACCGAACATCCACGAAACCGGCGGCCTCCGGCTGGTTGCGCCTGACGCAAAAGATGCGCAGCGACGCGTTCTCGCCTCAGTCTTCGGTGATCCTGGACGAGCGCAGGATCGCGCCGATTTCAAAGCTCATCGAGATCGACCTGCTTGAAAACGGCGGCGCGAACGCGCGGGAGCGCTGGGTCGCCGGCCAGCTCGCCGCCCTCATGGCCCATGCAAGGACGCATTCGGCGTTCTGGCGCAAGCGCCTCAACGGTGTGAAGAACGGCGATCTCTCCCGAACGCCGCCGTTGCAGCGCGAGGAGCTCGCGCAGCAGGTCTCGGGCGAAGGCTGCCTGCCATTGTCGGGCGAACATGGGCGGGCGGCGCTGCGGTCGACATCCGGCTCGACGGGCCGGCCCACGTCCGTCTTCGTCAGCGACATGAACGGCGCCTACAACGAATTGCGCAGCATCGCGCAATGCCTGTGGGATGGGGTGGACCTGGAGCAGAATCGCCTCGCCGTCCGCATCCGGCCGGTCAACAACCCGCAGGGCTACACGATCCAGCGCGGCCACACCTGGGGGGGTCCGTTGCAGGCGGTGTTCGCCACCGGGTCGAACAGAATCCTGACCATCGGGGGCGGCGACCCCAGCCGCGTCCTGCGCGAACTTGCGGCTGAACCGATTGGCCTCATCAACGCCATTCCGAGTTTCCTGCGGGAGTTCGCGCGTGCGGCCGGCGCCAGGAAGCTGAGGCAGCTTGGCGTGAAGACCTATGTGGCTCTCGGCGAGCGCATCGACGAGGACCTTCAGGACATCTGCGCGCAGGCGGGAATCGCCGTGCACGACACGTATTCGTCCGAGGAGATCGGCGCGATCGGGTTTTCGTGCGCGCGGACGCCGGGCGCGTTCCACATCGCCACGAGCAACGTCGTGGTCGAGAGCGTGGCGCCCTTCATCGACGTCGGCGGCGAGAAGGTCGGCACGCTGCTCGTCACGCACCTGCACTCCTATGCGACTCCGCTGATTCGTTACGCGCTCGGCGATATCGGCCAGGTGGCGGGGCGCTGCGCGTGCGGCCATGGGGGCCCCACCATCACGCGCCTCCAGGGCCGCCTGGCGTCGCTGCTGAAATTGCCCAGCGGCGAACGGCGGGCCCTGATCGTGCGCACGCGCGACCTGATGATGCTCGCCGACGTCCGGGAGTTCAGGCTGCGCCAGACGCAGGCCGATCTCATCGTGCTCGAACTGGTGACGAACGCGCCGCTGAGCGAGGAGGCGCGCGAACAGTTCGAACGCTTCATCGTGTCGCGCGCGGGGCCGGAATTCAGGGCTGAAGCGCGAGCGCTTGACGCCATCGACTGGGGCCCGGGGCCAAAGCGGCTCGATTTCCGCTGCGAAGTCTAGGCGCGTGTGAGTCGCCTTCGTGATTGACGGGCTGCGTCAAACAAAAAAAGGCCGGGCGATGAACGCCCGGCCTCGTTTCGCAAGCGCAGTCCCGGTTAGTTCGTGGCGAACTTGTAGCTCACGCCGAACTTGCCGATGACGCCGCGGATTTCCTTCTGGACAGTATAGGAAGCGACTGCGGAAGGCGGCGGGGGGGAGCCGCTTGGACCCCCATCCAGGTAAGCGTAGCTCGATCCGACGCCGTCCACGGTCATGCGCGCCGTGCCAAGGTTGTAGTACAGGCCTTCCAGCTTCAGCAGCCAGTTGTCGGTCGCGGCGTATTCGACGCCGCCGCCGACGGCGTAGCCCGTCATGGTCTTGGACATCGCGCCCTGCCAGGCCGCCGAAGAGCCGAAGCCCACCGCGCCGGGGATCTCGCAACCGCCGCCTTCCGTGTTGCCGTCGCTGTTGCAGGTCGCGGTGACGCTGTCGGTCCAGGTGGACTGGGAGTTCATCTTCACCTTGCCGAAGGCAAGACCGCCCGTGCCGTAGACCATGAGGCGGTCCATGGCGACGCCCGCCTTCAGGCGCAGCGTGCTGATCCACTGCGCGCTCGCCTGGACGGAGCCGGTGGACGTGGCCGTGCCGGAGATGCCGTAGGAGCACAGCTGGCTGGCGCCGCCGCTGGATTCGCACAACGGCTCGTTGGCCGTGCCCGAGAAGCCGCCGGTGCTCGCCCAGCTGCTCGTCTTGGCCTTGCCGAGCCACGTGAAGTCAGCGGCCGCGCCGATGACCGCGAAGCCGAACTGGTGATTGTAGCCGATTTCAGCGCCGCCGCCGAAGACCGGGTCCGCGCCGCCGAGCTTGCCGGGGGCGTT